>NZ_JBQSVT010000024.1:0-68991 GCF_052376555.1 Specibacter sp. AOP5-B1-6 | reverse complement strand
CCATATGTCCACATTATTTCTCTTTATCCAGCCAAGTATTGATCCAACCGTGTAAAGTACTCGAGAGCTCGCTCCGGGACGATTTCCTTGTACTGGCTGTTTCCCAGTCAGCGCATGGACGACATGAGGCCCCGCCCAGTCACCGAAGTTCAACACTCCAGACGACCAGTACATACCTATAGACTCACCGAGTGGAAAATCGGCGGACTCTTCTTGCTTTCGCAATTCCAGAACGTATCTTGCCGTCCTTACGACGCTATGTTCTAGATCAGTAGCGGAGACACCGCTTTCGATTGCCTGAATTTCCCTACCATCGGGGGTGAAAGTAAGGGAAGATTGTACCACTAGAGTGTCATGAAGCCAACGCGTCGCAGTCGGATTAAGTCCAACTGCCCCAACGACAAACAATCCATCGGCTTGAATCGCCGCCCTGATTCCGACGCAGGACCCGAGGATTGGAAGTCGGCCGGTAAATACTCCGTTCTTCACCTCGAACTTAATAAATACATCCGAAAGATCCGCACGATTCGTGAGTCTCACCGTGAGCCGATTGAGCGAGTGGTTAGGATTGTTAGACATGGAACATCCTTAAGAGATTGGTTCTACCTAGAAAAATATATGCGCCGATAATAAAGCAGACACAAATCACTAGTCATGAACCGATAGTTGGTCCGACAAAAGCAAAAGAGGCATCCAAGTGCTTTGAATTCATGCACTGGTTATAAAGTTTCATTAAATAATGCCTGAAGAAACGGAATTTTTGAAGACGGATTTGACAAATTGTGCAAGGGCTTTTTCCACATAGCCCGCCCGATCGAATTCCGGTGCATCTAAATTTTCAAGGCACAATTCCCGAATTCCGAGTACAAGGCCATCGACAGAGTTATCCACCAGCAATCCACCATTGTCACCGAGCATGAACCTAGTGCCAATTATGTCAGTTGAAATGATACGAAGACCTAACACCAGTGCTTCAAGGAGAACCATTGGCTGGCCTTCGTGGTTGGAAGAGAGTACAAAAGCATCCGAATGTCGCAACAACGGAAATGGATTATTGCGAAGCCCGCCCAGCAAGATATGGTCGCCCAAACATAGCTCAGAGATCTTGTTTGCCAGTTCGTTTCTTAGCGGACCGTCACCCAGTATTACCAATTGAAGATCGATCGAGCCCGACAGTTCCCTCCGAATCTGATCAAAAGCATTGATCAGTTTCACATGATCTTTTTCACGTGACAAACGCCCCATGGTGGCGAGGCAAACCGAACCCGGACGAATAAATGCCTTGATGTCGCTATCTAAAGGTTCATCGGCCAGCTCAAGTACGCGATCTGGATTTATTTGGTTAATGCAGTCGATAAAACTACTCTTTCCCAGACCAAATCGTGCTCCTAGTTGGGCATAATTCTCAGAATTAATTGCTGGCGACACCGAGATCATATTATCGAAGAATCTGTAAAGACCAAACAAGCTTTCCAAGTAGGGAAAACGATTAGTCCATTCGCTGTTCATGTCATTGTGTAAGTAGATTGATTTCTCGCAGGCAGCACGGGCGCATCCGAGGATGGACGCCCAAAGAACCGAATATCCCTCAAACTCGACGATTGCATCGAATTGAGCCGCACCAAATATGCGTCGAAATTCTCGTTCGTAGGACCTTCTGTACACTTCCCATTGTCTCTCGTTGGACAGTCCACGGTGCTTATTCAGGCGCTCGACGATCCATTTTTCCTCGGGCGTAAACAGCTGACGTCCGGTGCGGCCAATGATTGCTACATTTTCGGGGAGTTCCCGAAGTTTCTCGATTCTGAGATCGTCGGCGGCAGTTTGTTCTGCTGCAACCACAATAGTGCAGCTATATTCCTCGGGGTCAAGACTGCCTATAAGATTCTGTGCCGAAGACGTAATGCCATTAGGTATGAAGCTGTGGTGCAAGAGAATCGATCGATTTGCGCCCGAACCAATATCAACAACTGCGGCTTCACTCGACTCCATAAAGAATTGTATGGCGCGTTCCGTCGCCCGTCCATCATCAACAGGACAGAATCTTTCCATAAGTGTTTTTGAATCCGGGAGTGGTTCACCATTGATGGTTTTTTGAAGTCTGCCGATAAGCTGATCAATGGTGCTGCAACCAATGCCGGGCAACTCCTCTGGGGTAAAGTAGAGACCACGCTGTGAAGCATATTCGTCGTAATCGTAAGTATAGAAGAAAATGGGACAATCCTTCGATAAGAAATCGACGGCTATACTTGAATAGTCTGTTACAAGGATATCAACGGCAGCCAAGAGATCATTAGATTCAATATCTGACGGCACCATCGTTATGTCTAGACACACATCTTTAAGGAGATGTTCAGTGTAATGGTGAGCCTGGAAGACAATGTTTGCATCCAGAAGTTGAAGACGGGTGATGTCGTTGATCAACTTCTGCGTATCGAAGTGGCGTGTATTGAGTCCGCCCCTCCAAGTGGGGGCATACAATATTGTGAGTTTCTCGTGTTTCTCGGTCGGAATACCCAGTCTCGTCTTGATTGACTGCTTTTCGGCGAGGCTCATATTTAGCGTTCGGTCTACCCGAGGGTACCCGGTTTCAGCTATCTTTGCAGTCCAAATATGCGATATGTCATAATTTCGGGTAAGCACCTCTGTGGTATGACTATTACCAGACAAGACATGTGTCGCCTGTAGAAAGTTTCGGGCGACATTCGTATGTTCCAGATAGCCTGACTTAATGTCTTTTCCGAGAGTCTTAAGCGGCGTTCCGTGCCAAGTATTAAGATAGAGCTGCCCCTTTCGACGCACGAACCATGACCCAAAAGATACATTGCTTACGAGATATTTTGCTGTAGCCAAGTACCTGCGGTATGCATCGCTATTCCGGTAAATTACGACAGTATTCGGGTCAGAGGCGACATCGACCGGGATGAACGCCTTCGGGCTAACTGACCAGACGTGTCTTAAATGCGAGTACTTCGTACTTTCACGTAATCCACGGTAGATGGCAAGGGGATTACAGCCTATTGATTCGGAATGAAAAGATTCGTAGAAAACAACGCCTTCGTCAACAGGTAGCGTTTCCGTCCAAGATGTGTATTGCATCTGTTGGAACAGTTCCTTGTCGTTACCATATCTCTTTGTATCAATCCCGTGCGCGTCTGGGAATATATTAATTTGTCCAAAATAGAATATTGCATCTTCAAATTTCCCCTCCTTGTACAGTTCAAGTCCAATGTCATAGCAGAGGCCAATTTCGTGATTCGAGGAAGCGTTGAATTCTTCAATTAGACTGCGAGTGCGGCACGGTTCTCGTAGCAGAGCTTCTAGACTTTCATCAGAACTCCTTTGAATAAGTACATTAGTGACGGGGAAGGGTTCATCATTTTTCGTCTCAACCGATGATCGAATCCGTATGAATGATTCACAGGCTTCTTGTGCTCTATTGAGCTTGGCAAGCACGTAACCTAGTCGGTAATGCGCTTCCTCATTTTTGGAAAGTTCTTGTTCTACGATTGTTTTGTAACACTCAGTTGCTTTGCTCCATTGCGACATCCGCTCATAGACGAAGCCTAATCTAAAGAGCCATTTACTCTGATCTGAATTTATGTGCAGAGCAACTTGATACTCCTGTGCGGCTGATTCCCAGTCATAACTACGTTCTAATGCGAGCCCCAGTTTATAGTGCAGCTCTGCACTGGTTGGGGTGATCTCACACTGCTCTGCGTAGGCTCGGGCAGCATCTTCCCAGGCGCCAAAGTGCTGGTAGAAGACGCCCAGACCGAAGATTTTCGACTCTCGTCTGTCATCGACCTCTATGGCGCGCGAGAAGGCTTTTTTTGCTTCAATTGCATTGCCCAATTGCATCCAAGATTTTCCTTCTTGAAATAGCGTTAGACTATTGCCAGGTAGTATGCTGTTGGCCCGACTGTAATGAAGTGCTGCCTTTTCATGTTTGTTCATGGAAGCATAAGCGTCGGCGATCCGATTGTTCCAATCACCATCGTTTTCTACTACAGGGTAGATCGTCTCCAGGACTTCTAATTCTTGCCATCGGGGACCGGTATTTCTGAGTCTCTGGGCGAGTACGTCTGCAAGGTCAGTATTTGAAGGACAACGATCAAACCCTGTTCGAAGTTCATTCACTGATTCACTATGCTTGCCAATTTCCATCAGGCATGTGCTTTTGCGTTTATATGAGGCGGCAAAGCTATCATCTAAGCGTATGAGTTGATCGTAAATACTAATAGCCTCGACGAATTGTTTATTTTGTTCCAAAAGGAAACCAAGTCTATAGAGCCAGTTTCTGTTACCACTTTCTGCTTCGACAGCGATTTTGATCGACTCTATTGCGCGATTTTTTTCTCCATGATTGTTATATGCGTTTCCGAGTTGATAGTATACTCGAGGGTCTGTTGAATTTGATGCTCGGATGATCGCTTTATAAACAAATATCGCAGCGGGCCAGCGTTTAGATTGCCCAAATTTGCGCGCAATTATATATGCCGCTTGCCAGCCGATCATTTATTTATACCTGATTTTCTCTTGGTTGAGGACTTGAAAGGTTATTGCGCGAATGTATTGGACGTTTCGATGAATTTGTGATATTCCTCGACTTTGGATTTTGATTGTGTCAAATCGTCTGGCCCAAGATAAGGCTAGATTTTGGAGTTGGCGCGTTCCAGGTCTTCGGGAAAGTCGACTTCTACGGCGTAATACTTGCTGATGTCTACGGGGAGCCAGTGTACGCCGTCGTCCTTGATGGTGAGTTCGATGCCGCCTTCGAAGTAGTCCTGCTCATCGACCTGTTCCAGGCGCTTGATGAACTTCTTCTTGTCCTTTTTGGAGACGTAGTTGATACCGACGGCTTCGCCCAGGGCAACATCTTGGGGGACTCGCTTGGAGAGCTGGTCGATGAAACCGTCCTCGTCGACGGTGTACTTCACTTCTTCGTCTGAGACCGAAGAAACATCGACGGTGATGAAGGACTGGCCGGACTTAATATGTTCGCGCAAGGTTTCGAGGATTTGCGGGTCGAAGACTACATCACCGTTCATCCATAGAACGCCGCCCTTGGGTGAGTTCCTCAAAGCTTTTAATAGGCTCTTGGAAGTATTTGTCTGGTCGAAGTTCTCGTTGTAAACGAAAGAAACGTCTGGGACGTGTTCCATGATCTGTTCCATCTTGAAACCAACCACGATGGACAGGCGCAATTTCTTGCCGAACGTGGATTGCAGGTTGCTCAGCTGCTGGTGCATGATGGTGCGCCCGTCATCGAGCTCAGTCATGGGCTTGGGGTGGGGGCGTGCCAGCCGAGTCCCCATGCCAGCAGCCAGAATTACAGCTTGTACAGTCATTTTTACCGTCTTCCCTAGATGTCATGTCGGGGTGAACGCCCATGTGCAGTGAGAAAAACGGCACACATTTATTCGAGCGCTGGCACCACTCTCAGATGAATTTTACCTGAACGATAGACAAACCTGTTAGCTGGCTGGGGTTGAGTGATTTGTCCACGTCTGAGACACACTCCGTGTTCTGAGTTGACGCTTTATAGTCATTGCTGTGGACCGGGGTTATCGAGACCAAAAATGTTTCGAGTCGAAGTCTGGGAGACGTACTCCGAATCCGAGGAGCTGCGCGATGGCCGCAACGGTGCGCTCAGCGGCGTTGCCGTCGCCGTAGGGGTTCACTGCGGTGGCCATGGCATCAAAGTGGGCTGGGTTGTGGAGAAGCTGAATGACCTCGTCGACGATGCGGTCTTCGTTTGTCCCGATGAGCCGGACAGTGCCTGCAACCAATGCCTCCGGCCTTTCTGTATTGTCTCGCATGACTAGGACAGGTTTGCCCAGGCTGGGGGCCTCTTCCTGGACGCCGCCGGAATCCGTCAAGACCACATGCGCCAAGGACAACATGCGGGTGAATTCGCCGTAAGCCAGCGGCTCAGTGACCATCACGTTGGGCAGCCCCTCGACGGCAGGCAACACGGCCTCTCGAACCACTGGATTTCTGTGTGCCGGCAGCACGATCGTCAACTCGGGTTCTGCCTGGGCGATGCGGGCCAGCGCGCGTCCAACGGCGCGCATGGAATCTCCCTGGTTTTCGCGGCGGTGAGTCGTCACGAGAAGGATTTTACGACCGCTGGTGGCAAGTTCTTCCAAAGCCGGATCAGTAAAAGGAATATTCCTGTTAACTGTGCTCAGAAGCGCGTCTATTACCGTATTGCCAGTGACCGCGATGTCTTCCTCCTTGACTCCCTCGGCCAGCAGATTGGCCTTGCTGGTGCTGGTGGGTGCAAGGTGAAGGCTCGCAACCTGGGTGGTGATTTTGCGGTTTGCTTCCTCGGGGAAGGGTGAGAACAAGTTGTGGCTGCGGAGCCCTGCCTCGGCGTGAATGACGGGGATGCCGCGGTAGAATGCAGCGATGGCTCCTGCCGTGGAGGTGGTGGTGTCACCCTGGACCACCACGGCGTCGGGCTTGGAAACTACGAAGATCTTGTCGAGGCCATTGATGGTGCGGGTGAGGATGTCCGAAAGTGACTGACCTGGCTGCAGGATGTCCAGGTCGTAGTCAGGGGTGATGCCGAACAACTCGTTAACCTGATCGAGCATTTCTCGGTGCTGGCCCGTAACCGCTACGACGCATTCGAAGTCCGTTGATGCATTCAACGCTGCAACAATCGGGGCCATCTTGATGGCTTCAGGACGCGTGCCGTAGATCGGCATAATGACGGGCATACTTACTCCAATGAAAAAGGGCATGAACAGCCCCTAGTCTAATCCACTGTGCGGAGCCGAAAGCCGCTTGACTGGTTCGCTGCGGATCCAACGTCAATTGCGAGTGAAGATTCTTCGGCGCAGGCGCCACGCCTTGACCCGTAGAGTCCGGAGCACTGAGGCAATGCGTCCTGTCGGTGCAGTCATCGTGATTGGCTTCAGATCGGGTCCGGTAGATCGCTGTCATCGGTGAGGCACCAGTAGTCGGACTTTTCGATGGCGTCAGCATCGGGCTTGTAGAACGGTTCGCGGAGTGACAAATGCGGGCGTTCCCATACGACGCCCCGGCGAACCACTTTCGCGGGTGCCCCGACGGCAACGCAGTTATTGGGAATCTTGCCCTTCAGGATGCTGCCAAATCCCAACGAAGCGTCATTCCCAAATGACGCTCCACCCATTGCCGTGGGGTGCTTCGCAGCCCAGACATGGTTGCGTAGTGGATGGACCTATCCGGATTGGTTCCGTTCCTGCGACGACATCAAAGGTGGGATGCTAACCATCGAGTTGTTCGAGACATTGTTGCCAATCTTGACAGTGGAGTCTTGGCCGATCCGAATGAACGCTTTGAGGGGAATGACCCCTGTGTTGCTGCCAATTTCAACGGTGCCGTTGTCACAGTCAAATTGCGCGTTGAGGGCGTGCAGGGATGCTTTCTTGTGAAGGATCAGGGTGTTGTTGGAACCGCGGAAATGCACGGTGATATCTTTTTCCATCAGACCCTCGTAGAGGATTCGATTTCCGTGGTCGTCGCTGTAGTTCTCCAGCTTTTTCACTATGGCCATTGGTTCACCGCAGGTGCTTCATGGACGTCGGTAGGGGATTCGCATTGCGGGTTCATGTTCACATCTATGAGTCCGCCCGTCTCAATGACGAACCTGCGGAACCACTGCCACGGCGTGAACTGGGGTGAGGTTGACATCATGGTGACGTCTGCATTGACGCACTGTCCCATCAGCGTTCCGGCGCGTTCAATGTGGTAGCTCGAGGTAAAAACTGTGATGTTCTTCCACTGGTATTCAGCAGCGAGGCTGGCCAGGGCCACTGCCTCGCCGCGGGTGTCCATGGGGTCGGGGGAGAAGCAGACCACATCGGCGTAGACAGCCTTGTTGCTGTGGGTGTCGCAGTAGTCGTCGGCGCTGGCGTTGCCGGGGGTGTGCGTGTTGGAGATCACCAGGTACGGCGCGTCCAGATCGAAGCGGAGCATCATGGCATCCAGCAGGCGTTCCTTGCTGGCTCCGCCCAGCATCACTACCGCGTCAGCCTGCTTGGGCGCCGATGTGTGGACGTTGTAGAAGAGCTGGAAGGCGGCGATCAGCCAGCCCAGGAAGAGTGCCAGCAGGACCGCGCTTGCGATGACGACGGTTTTCTTGCGGGGTTTTCTCAAGGCAGGCATTGGCTCATTCTAACGGCGGAAGATTAATGGTCCCTCCGCCCGCGGACAGGCGTGGAGGTGACACGACGGCGGCACTGGGTGCCGCCGTCGTGGGTTGCTCGTGTCCCTTTGGGGAGGCTAGAACGTGAAGTTCAGGATGGTTGCCGTTCCTGAGTTGAGGGCGATGTCGAACTTCTGGTCGCCAGCGTTGAAGCCGGGGATCTTGCCCTGGGTTTCCAGGGGCTCGCCGCTGGATTCCATGCCGTCGATGCGGGTTTCGTCTTGGGTAGCCAGCCCCGGCCCGGACATCTGAGTCATGGTGCCCGTTGCGGCCTGGGTGGGTAGCGTCAGAGAGACGTTTACCGGCGCATCCTTTTCCGGATCATTTTGGTTGACCACCATGAGGCTCATGGTTCCATCGGCATGTTTGACGGGGTAGGCGTAGATGTTCTCGTTGCCGCCCACCTCAGACTGCAGGAAGTCTCCCGCACCGAGCTTGTTGGTCATCATGATTCCGTAATATTGCGGGCGCATGGTCAGTACGCCGTTCGGCTTGCCGTGCGCACCGCTGTCACACAACGGCGAACCCGGCGCGCCGCCCTTGCACGCCTCCAGGCCGCCGTGGAAGTTCAGTTGAGTGACACCCTCTGTTGCGGAACGCAAGGCGAAGTTAAGCGTCCACATGGCGGAGGCATGAGTCTTGAGGATCGGGTTGGGACCAAAGCATGTGGAGATGTTTGTTTCAGAGTTCCATGTTGGAATTCCATGCCCGCCTGTGGCCGTGGCTTCAACGGCAGCAGCAGCGTACTCTGCGCTGTAGTCGCTGAGTCGGCGAGAGATCGCATTGGCGATGGTCTGGTCCTCGTCAGATCCCTCAGGGGCGTCACAGAAGGAGAGGGGGTAGTTGTGGAACGTCATTGCACCTTGGTTCGGCAGATTCAAGGCGGAGTAACCCTTCCACCAGACTTCGCTGTAGGCCTGAGGACCAACAACCTTGACTCCCGGAGCCGCGGCGTTAATTGCGTCAGCATAGGCTGTTGCTTCCTTGGCCCAGTCGTCAAATGTGTAGTCCGCGGGTCGCAGGGCAAGGTACTTGTACTCGACGCGGTTGTAGCCGTTGGGCTCATTTCCGAGGCTGATGCCCACCATGCGGTCACCGAGGATTTTATGTGCCCATTTGGCGAAGTCGGCTGCGCGGGCGGGGTCATAGTGACCCATGTCCACCGCCATCAAGACGCGTGCGTTGCCTTGATCCAATAGGTTCTTGAGATTTGTCAGAACCTCGGGGGTGATCTTTATGACCTTGCGCTTGTCACTCGCGTACGCCGGCACAACTTCCCAGTCCGGGATGGGCTCATCCGTGGACGTCCAGAAGAAGCGGCGGTCCACGGCCTGGGCGCCAAACCTGATGACCGGGTTGCCCGACATTGCAAGAATCTCGGCAAGGTTGGATTTATCCGGGTCCATGTGCATGTCAACAAGGTGGTCAGTGTCCAGAGATAACCCCGCCAGGCCCTCGGGCATGACCTTGCCTGTTTTCTCAGTGCCGACAACGATGTTGGTTGCTTCGATCGGTTCTGTTGCAGAGGCTGGGACCTCAGGCTGTACGTAGTCCTGGCGTTCGAAGGTCGGGAAGGTCTCCGGCGTTGCCGGTGTGGTGATGACGATGGGGGCCTGTGTGGGTGTTTTTTCTGCACCGCCGGCGAAGTTGTTCAGCAGCGGCATGCCGGCGAACACCAGCGACACGGCAGCCACGGCAACGACCACGGTGGCAACGCCGCCAGCGATCAGGCGCCTGGTGTGAAGCAGTCCCTGGGGTGCGCGCTTCAGGCGCCGGGCCTGGCCCTGTCCGGTGGGCCTGTTCCGCCGTGTGGGCATGGGCTGGCTGGGGGGAGTGGGCTCTTCGGGCGACGCGGGGGTGCTGCGGGGCGGTGTCATTAGGCTCCAGGAATGCAGGGGACAGGGTTGGACCACCCATACTTGGGTCGCTCCTCAGTCTACCGGGGCCGGAAAGCTGGCACGAACCGGCGCGTGGCGCGGCGTTAGAGTCCCGTGCGTTCGGGGCCTTCCATCCAATCGGCCAGCAAGTCATTGTGCTGGCCCAAGGTGGGAGCGGGGGAGGGTGCCACGGATCCGGTCAGGCGCAGTGGCGAGGCCAGGGTTTTGAAGCCGTCGGATTCCGTGGCCACGTTGCCCCGGTACTCGGCATGCTCGCTGGTGAGGGCTTCGTTGACGGTGTGGACCTTGGCCACCGGCACGTGGTGGGCGGTGAGCAGCTCGATGGCCTCATCATCGCTAAAGGGGCGCAGTGCCTCCTCCAGTGCGGCGCGGAATTCGACCGGGAATTCGTTGCGTCGGGTTTGTTCCTTGAACCGTTCATCCTCAAGCCATTCGGAGCGGTTCAAGGCTTCGGTGAGGCGCGGGAACAGTCGGTCCCCGGCAATGGCGATCGCGATGGAACCGCGCCCGGTCAGGTAGGTGCTGAAGGGTGTGGACATGGCGTGGTCGTTGCCGCAGGCCACGGGCTCCTCGCCGTGGAGGGCGCGCATGCCCACGGATTCAAGCACGGAGACGAGGCTGTCCAGCATGGCGACGTCGATGTGCTGGCCCCTGCCTGTGTGGTGGCGTTCATTGATGGCGGCCAATGCCGCGATGGCACCGTACAGGCCGGGGATGACATCGCCGATGCTGATGCCGACCCGGGTTGCCTGCCCGTCCGGCCAGCCCGTGATGGACATCAGCCCGCTCATGGCCTGCGCGATCAAGTCGTAGGCCGGGGCCTTTTGCAGCGGTCCGTCCTGGCCGAACCCCGAGATGCTGACAATGACGAGCCGCGGGTTCACCTGCATGAGGGTCTCGGCGGACAGGCCCAGGCGGTCCATGACGCCGGGGCGGAAGTTCTCAATGACGACGTCGGACCGCCGGACCATGGCGAGCAGCTGCTCACGCACTTTGACATCCTTGAGGTCCATGGTGACGCCGTACTTGCTGCGGTTGAACAGCCGGTAGTACGCGGATTCCCCGTTGTACCAGGGGCCGAAGTGACGGGAGTCGTCGCCGTCGGGGCTTTCAACCTTGATGACCTCCGCGCCCAGGTCCGCCAGGATCATGGCACAGAACGGGCCCGCCAGCACCCGGGACAGGTCAAGGACGCGCAGTCCCTCAAGGGATCCCGGGCGGTTCAGGGCGGCGGTGCCGGCTGCGGCGGCGGGGAGGGGAGCGGGGGGTCATGGCGGATGCGATCCTTCGAAAGTGGCGGCCCGGCAGTCCCGGGAGGCGTTATGTCCATCACAGCATTGAATGCCGCCGCAGTGATGTGAAAGCTGATCAATTAGTCTGTGATCACAGACGGCATGCGGCTATCATGGGGGCATGGTTTCGCAGAATTTGCCGCAGGTTCCGGCCGCCAAGAATGTACTGTCAGTGCTCCGCTACGTTGCTGCCCAGGCGGGGCCGGTGGGGGCTGCCGCCATTGCCCGGGACGTGGACCTGCCCCGCTCCACCACCTACCACCTGCTGGCGGCGCTGGTTGACGACGGCTTTGTGGTGCACCTGCCCGAAGAGCGCAAGTATGCCCTCGGTGTCACGGCGCATGAGCTGGGCACGGGCTACAGCCGCCAGGCGCCGCTGCATCGGCTGGCCCGTTTCCCCATTGCGCAGTTGGTTGAGCGCACCAAGCGCACGGCGCACCTTGCCGTGATGCACGGGCGCGAGGTCATTTACATCATTGAGGAGCGCGCCAGGCGGCAAAGCGCGCTCGTCACGAATCCCGGCGTCAGGCTGCCCGCCCACCTGACAGCCAGTGGCCGTGCCATGCTGGCCTCCATGACGCCGGAGCAGCTGGCCGCCCTGTACCCGGGCCCGGAGGCGTTCCCGACGAGGTACGAGACGGGCGTGCATTCGGTGCCCGCGCTGAATGAGCTGCTGGAACGAATTCGGGAGCGGGGCTTCTCCTGGGAGCAGGATGAGGTCACTGACGGCTTCTCCAGCCTGGCCGTGCCGGTACTGGACCGGAGCGGGCTGGCCGTGGCCAGCGTGACGCTGACAGTGGCCAACCGGCCGGCGCTGAGCCCGGCCGCTGCCGCGCGCAATGCCGCCGATGGCGTCGTCCAGGAACGCACCGTCCATCTGGAGGAGCTGGCCACCCAGTGGCTGCCCGAAGTGACTCGGTGCGCCACCGAGATTTCCCGCCGGCTGCGTCCCAGCGGCTGACGCTGCTGCGCCTCCGGTGCCCGCTGCCGCGGTCAAAGCATCTCGTATCTGAGAATCGTGGCCGTCTCGGGTCGATGGCCGGACAAGCGCGTTCCCGGTGCGTATCGTGGCGGTAAAGCCGCGGCACTGCGCTGCAGCACCGCCCGCGCCACCCGAAGGAAGCCCGACATGACAGCCCTCCCGGCCGACCCCGTCCCCGCAGTCCTCGAGGCCCTGACGGCCGCGCTCGGGGCCAAAGTGTCCACCGACGACGCCGTCCGCTCGGCCAGGGCGCACGACAGCTCGCACCTGCCCTGGGAGCTGCCCCTCGCCGTCGTCCATTGCACCAGCACCGACGACGTGTCCGCCGCCCTGTCCATCTGCTCGCGCCACGGGGTGCCGGCCGTGCCGATCGCCGCAGGCACCGGGCTGGAGGGCGGGGCCAACAGCACGGCCGGCTCCATCTGCCTGGACCTGTCCGGGATGGATAAGATCCTGTGCATTGGCGTCGGCGACCTTGACGCCACGGTTCAGGCCGGCGTCATGAAGAGCTCCCTCAATGCAGCGCTGGCCGGGCACGGACTCAGGTTCCCTGTGGGCCCGGGCGTGGATGCCAGCGTTGGCGGTATGGCGTCCACGGGTGCCAGCGGCACGACTGCCGTCCGGTTCGGGACCATGAAGGAAAACGTTCTGGGCCTGACGGTGGTCCTGGCGGACGGAACCGTCATCAAGACCGGGGGGCGCTCGCGGAAGTCGGCGGCCGGCTACGACCTGACGCATTTGTTTGTGGGTGCCGAGGGGACGCTCGGCATCCTGACGGAGGTCACTCTGCGCGTTTACGGCATCCCCGAGGCGGCCGGCGTGGCCATTTGTTCCTTCCCCGCACTGGAGAACTGCACGGCCGTGGTGTTGGCAGCGCTTGAATCCGGGGTGCCCATGTCCCGGGTGGAACTGCTCGACGACGTCACGGTCGACGCCGTCAACCGCTACAGCGGGCTGCGGCTTCCCGTCATGCCAACCCTGATCTTTGAGTTCGAGGGTTCCGCGGCGAACATCGCCGACCAGGCCGCCACGGTGCGCGGACTGGTGGAGCGGCACGGCGGGACCGGCTGGGACTACGCGGACGAACCTGGCCACATGGACCGGATCTGGCGGGCCCGGCACGACGTGCTGCCGTCGTACGCGGCCCTGGTGCCCGGCTCCAGCACCTGGTCCACGGATGTGTGCGTGCCGATTTCAAGACTGGCCGAATGCATCACCCTGACGAAGGCCGACACCGACAGCCATGGGGTGCTGGCGCCTATCGTCGGGCATGTTGGCGACGGCAACTTCCACCTGGCCTTTGTGCTGCCGCCGGGGGACGTCGGGGCGCTGGCTGCGGCCGGGGAGATCAACGACAGGCTGGTGGCGCGGGCGTTGTCGATGGGCGGGACATCGACGGGGGAGCACGGCATCGGCCTGGGCAAGACGGCGTCGCTGGTGAAGGAACATGCCTCCGCCATTCCCGTCATGGCCGCCATCAAGAACGCGTTGGATCCCCGGGGCATCCTGAACCCGGGCAAGGTGCTGGCCGGGTAGGGGCGGGGCCGGGTCCTGGCGCGTCAGTGCTCTCCGCTGGCTTGCCTGATGCTGCCGGTGACCTTCTTAACCTGACCTCGAAGAGGTTCGTATCGGTCAAGGATGGCGGCTTGGTAGCGGCGTCCGCGGGAGTGAAGTGCCATGACATACATCGTCCGGTGGATCTTGGCCGTTTCCAAGAGCTCAGCCTGGCTGGGCGTGCGGATGGTGTTGGCGACCGTGTTGTGAACTTGCCAAAGGGCCGTGCCCAACTGGGTGGCGAGCTTGTTGCCTGCATGCCCAAGAAGCTGCTCATGGAAACGCTTCTCTGCTGCCTCCACCCCGGCCGCGTTGTTGGCTGCTGCATGCAGGTCCATGTCGGCCAGCGTTTCCTCGATGGCAGGGTCAGCTTTTTGCGCCAATCCGGCCATGACATGGTCGGTCAAGGCGATGTCAAAGGCTTCCCTAAGGTCGATCAGATCGTCAATGACCTCAAGATCTCCTTGGCTGCTGAGCAGGCCTTTGAAGATCAGGCTTTCAATGGTGCCCGCAAAGGACATTTGGCCCACAAAAGTCCCATGCCCGTGGCGGATCTCGATAATATCCAATGCTGCCAAAGTGCGGAGAGCTTCTCGGACGCTTGAGCGGCTGGCGCTGAGGATCTCCGCCAGGTCAGTCTCGCTGGGCAGGGGATCGCCGGAAAGCATGCGTTTGTCAAGGATGTACCGCTTGAGGCGGTCGGTCAGTGACTCGCGATCTCCTGTAGAGGCGGCCCAGCCACCAGCATCTGGATGAGTGCTCATGTGTGTCTTTTCTAAGAACGAACGCAATCACCACATGGTGAAGCGCTTCTTACCTTACAACCAACCCGCCACTGTCTGACATCTAGATTCAAGTCCTCGGACGTACGATGTCCAGTATTCGTTGATTCGGTCGCTGGAATCCGGGCTTTTCAAATATCGGTTTGACACAAATCACATTAATCATCAAAGATAGGTCCTACATCGTTGAGCTATCGACGAGAGTCACCTCAGACAACCTGTTCCTCTATCCGAAGGAAAAGTATGCGCGACAACAACGAACTCCGTGGACTTGACCGCCGTGCCTTCTTGAAATACACCGGCGTTGTGGGCGCAGCCGCAGCACTTACGGCTGGATTGGCTGCCTGTGGCGGTCCCAAATCCAGTGGCTCCGTCGCAGGCGGTCCGGCCGCCCTTGACCACATTGACGTGGCCATTGGCTATAACAACAACAGCAGCTGGGATCCGCTGAACACCGGTTCTGCTTTCGCCATGGCTGCCCACAACCACATCTACGAAGGCTTGTGGGACGCGGAAGCCGTCACCCGGGCTCCGTACGCTGCACTCGCAGCAGAATTGCCGGCTGATCCGAAGTTGGCAGAGTGGACTGTCAAGCTTCGCTCCGGGGCTACCTTTCACGACGGCAAGCCGGTGACGGCAGACGACGTCGTATATTCCTTCGCTCGTGTGCTGGACGCTGACAACAAGGTCCTCACAAATGCTTTCTTTACGTCCTGGCTTGACGGAGTCACGAAGGTGGACGAATCCACCGTCAAGATCGCCATGAAGTTCCCTTTCAGCGCTGCCGTCCAACGCTTCTCGATCGTGAAGATCCTGCCCAAGCACGTGTTCGAGACGCATGACGCGGACTTCTTCAAGCAGGGCAAGAACGCTGTCGGCTCCGGACCCTTCAAGGTCAAAGCCCACCAAGACACGTCCTTCACTTCATTTGAAAAGCATGAGGGTTATAACGGCCCGCTGAAACCCAGCTTCGCCTCGATGCAGTGGAACGTTTCCGTTGACGCGTCTGCCCGGGTTGGCCTGCTGACTTCCGGTGTCTCCGGCGTGCAGATCTCGGACAACATTCCACAGGACAACATTGACCAGCTCAAGGGCAAGGGGCTCAGTGTTGAGGGCGTCGACAGCATGAATTTGCTCGGATTGGCGTTCAATACGAGCAAGGCTCCGTTCAATGACAAGCGGGTCCGTCAGGCCTTGCGCATGGCCATCGACGCCAAAAAGCTCATTGACGTGTCCATCGCGGGGAAAGGCACACCCGCCACGTCGTACCTGCACACCAGCAGCCCCGAATACAACAAGGCCGCCACCCAATACGACTACAACCCGGAAAAGGCCAAGGAATTGTTGGCGGAGGCCGGCGTGAGCGGGCTGTCTGTGACCCTGCTCTCGACAAACATCTCCTGGTCCAAGGTGGCCGTCAATACCATCAAGGAGGGTTGGGAAGCGGTGGGCGTATCCACCACCTTGGACATCCAGGAAGCCGCCGCCTTCAACTCCAAGGTGGCTGCTGGCGATCCCGTCGATGCACTGACCTTCTCCGGAAACCCAAATCAGTTCGGTGCAGACGCCGACCTCAACATCCGCTGGTTCTACTCCAACTCCAACACTTTCCTCCCCTGGAACAAATGGGACCAATCAGCTGAATTCAAGTCCCTGGAAGCTCAGCTCGACGCTGCCATCGAAGCTGAAAGTCCGGAAGAGCACAAGGCTCTGACCAATGCCGCCCTGGACACCATTGCCGACGAAGCCGTGATCTACCCGATCATGCACATGCAACTGTTCACCGCTTGGGACCCGAAAAAACTTGCAGAAGTGCAGGCGTTGGACATCCCAGGCGTGAACCTACTCAAAACCTCTCGAACGGCGTAATTGCTCGCGCCACCGTCCATCCGCCGGGGCCTCGTAGGACAGGCCCCGGCATGCGACCCCATTCTTTTCTTTTTGTAAGGAGCCCGTAGTGGTAATGGCTTTACGACTGCTCGGACAACGTGTCATCTCGCTGGTGCCGCTAGTTCTGGGCATTATTCTGTTCGTCTTCACCGTCATGCAGTTTTCAAAAACCGACCCGGCTGTGGCGGTTTTTGCCGATGCTCCAGTCTCCGCCGACCAGCTGGACCAATTCCGCGAGGAAAACGGACTCAACAAACCGTTCCTGGTCAAATACTTCATCTTCGTGGGCATGGTCGTGCAAGGACAGCTGGGAAAGAGCCTGGCCACCGGCGAGAACGTAGTGGACATGATTGCCACGGCCTTGCCGCTGACACTCCAGCTGACCTTCCTCGGTCTGTTCATTGCTTTGACGGTGGCCTTTGTCCTGGGCACGGTCTCTGCCATCTACAGGGACAGATGGGTGGATCAGCTCATTCGTTTCATCACCCTGCTCGGCGTCGCAGCCCCCTCCTTCTGGATCGCGCTGCTGCTGGTGCAGTGGTTGGCCATCGAGAACCCAATCTTTCCTTCAGGCCGCTACATCAATCCCGGGGACTCCGTGTCCGGATGGCTGCAGAGCATGACGCTTCCGGCACTGGCGCTGGCGTTTCCCATCGCCGCCCAGATGACCCGCATCATCCGCACCTCAATGGTGGAGGAACTCGATCGGGACTACGTGCGCACCGCCCGCGGCGGCGGATTGCACCCTGTCGTCGTTGTAGGACGCAACGTCCTGCGCAACGCCCTGATCAATCCACTCAACGTCCTGGGTCTTCGGGTGGGGTATCTGATGGGAGGCGCCGTCGTTATTGAACAGATGTTCAACTTGCCGGGCATGGGTCAGATCATGATCGAAGGCGTGAAGAACAACGAGCCGGCCATCGTCCAAGGCGCCGTCCTTACCATCGCCATGGGCTTCGTGATCATCAACTTGATCGTCGACATTTTGTCCATGATCGCCAACCCCAAGCTGAGGAGCCACACAGCATGAGGAAACAACTGACAAAACGTCTCTCGCGGCCGGGCATGAAACTTGGCAGGTTGACGGTCTCCGGCTGGATCGCCGTCGTCTTGCTTGCGCTGGTCATTATGGGTGCAATTTTCGGCCCAATGCTCATTACCGCCGATCCCAACCTGCAGACCATCGCCAGTAACAAGGCACCCAGTTGGGAACACCCGTTGGGCCTCGATGGCCAGGGACGCGACCTGATGGCACGGTTGGCAGTGGGGGCCCGATGGTCCCTGGCCATCGGGTTGGGGGCAACACTTCTGGCCTTGGTGGCCGGAGCAGTAATAGGCTCCATCGCCGCCACCAGCCGCAAGGCAGTGGACGAGGTCATCATGCGTGTCCTGGACATTGTCATGGCATTCCCCGGCATTGCGCTTGCCGCCGTCTTGGTGGCGGTCTTCGGCCGCGACCTTCCCGTGCTGGTTGCTGCCATCGGGTTCCTGTACACGCCCATGGTGGCCCGGATTGTCCGCGCCAACGTCCTTGACCAGTACGGCGAGGACTACGTGGCAGCTGAAAAAATCATTGGCGCCAAAAGATTCTTCATCATCACCCGCCATGTTGCAGTCAATTGCGCGGCTCCGATCCTGGTGTTCTGTACCGTCTTGGTGGCCGATGCCATCGTCTTTGAAGCGTCGCTGTCCTTCATCGGCGCCGGCGTCCAGCAGCCCTACGCCTCGTGGGGCAGCGTCATCGCCGAAGGCAAGGAATTGCTCATGCTCGGCGGCTGGTGGGCCACTACGTTCCCCGGCCTGCTGATCTTCGTGACCGTCGTGTCGCTGAACGTTCTCTCAGAAGGCATCTCCGATGCGCTCGCAGCTCCGACAGCGAAGGCCGCAAAGGCGGCAACGACGGCGCTGCAGTCCGAGCAGTCCGAGGTGGAAGAAGTTCGAGCCGCCCCGGTCACTGTTGAACTGCCCGGCCTGGAACTGGCTGCCGCGCGCATCAAGGCCCGGTTGAAGGACTTTTCGGCACTACAGCCTGTTCTGCAAGTGCAGGATCTGACCATTTCCTTTCCGGAGCGGCACAACGGTGTCAATGTTGTAAACGGCATCAGTTTCGACGTTCGCCCCGGAGAAGTGCTGGGCCTGATCGGCGAATCCGGTTGCGGCAAGTCCCTGACGTCGCTGGCCATTATGGGCCTTGAACCACGCGGTGCCGTCATTGGTGGATCCATTCTTTTCCAAGGCCAGAATCTGCTGACGATGTCGGCCTCGAAGCGGCGGGCCCAAATGGGCCACGGAATCTCGATGATTTACCAGGACGCCCTCTCCTCGCTTAACCCTGCCATGACCATCCGAGCCCAGCTCAACCAGTTTGTTCGCCGCGGCGGCAAGCGAAGCTGTGAAGAACTGCTGGAACTGGTCAATCTCGACCCGCACCGGACGCTGAAGGCCTTCCCGCACGAACTTTCAGGTGGCCAACGCCAACGCGTCCTCATCGCCATGGCCCTGTCACGCGAACCAAAACTGATTGTTGCCGATGAACCCACCACGGCATTGGATGTCACCGTTCAGGCCCAGGTCATGAAGTTGCTCCTTCGGCTGAAGGACGAACTCGGTTTTGCCCTGGTGCTGGTCTCTCACGACCTGGCACTGGTGTCCGGCATCGCCGACAAAGTGGTGGTCATGTATGGCGGACAGGTGGCCGAAGCCGGGCCCATCGATGCGGTCGTTGGTCAACCGGCCCACCATTACACCCGCGGGCTGCTCTCTGCGGTGCTATCGCTGGAAGCAGGTGAAGAAAACCTGACGCAAATCAAGGGCGTAGTTCCCTCCCCGGCACACTTCCCCAGCGGGTGCCGATTCGCCGATCGCTGCCCCATGGCAACAGCTGTGTGCAGAACCGTTGAACCTCCTGTCAGCCAGACACCGGAAGACCACTTGGTGGCCTGCCACCATCCAGCAATCGAATTATCTGATTCACCGAAAATGGAGGCCCTGGTATGAGCGCGGCACAAACCGGCGCAGTCTTAATGGACACCCCGATGAAGGGACAACGTCCTGTTCTGGAACTGAAGAATGTCCATGTCAGGCACGCCATTAAAGGTCAAAGTCTGTTGGGCAAGGAAACCGTCTACGCCCTGACAGGGGCGAATCTCAGTGTTTCCGCAGGCGAGACTGTTGGCATCGTTGGTGAGTCCGGCTGCGGCAAATCGACCATGGCCAAGACCATTGTTGGGCTGCAGAAGCCGTCCGAAGGAGAGATCTTTTTCAACGGATCGTCTTTGTGGGAGATGTCTGCAGCGAACCGCCGTACAGAATTCGGCCGCAATGTTGGCATGATTTTTCAGGACCCTTCCACCGCGCTAAACCGGCGCATGCCCATTCGGAGGATCCTGCGGGATCCCCTGGACGTCCATGGCATTGGCGACGGCGGCTCGCGAGTCCGCCGTGTGCGTGAACTCATGGAATTGGTGGGCCTGCCGGAAAGTGCCGCCGACGCCCTGCCAACCCAGCTGTCCGGTGGCCAGCGTCAGCGCGTGGCCATCGGCCGGGCACTGGCCCTGGGACCATCGTTGCTGGTGGCAGATGAACCCACCTCGGCCCTGGATGTGTCTGTCCGGGCACAGATTCTCAATCTCCTCCTGCAATTGCAGAAGGAGATGAATCTGGCCATGATCTTTATTTCACATGATATTCAGACGGTGCGGCGTATGAGCGACCGCATCGCCACCATGTACCTCGGAAGGATTGTGGAACAGGTACCCTCGGCGCTGACACCTGGGGGAGTGGCCCACCCGTACACGACAGCGCTGCTTTCAGCTACGCCCAGCATTCTGGACGAAATCAATCCGATCAGCCTGGACGGGCCCGTTCCCTCTGCCGTGCGCCCGCCGTCGGGCTGCCCCTTCCGCACCAGGTGCTGGAAGGCGACCGCCGAGTGCGCCGAAGAGATGCCGCCCCTGCGTGTCCTGAGCCAGGATCCCTTACACACATTGCGGTGCTTCCACCCGATGGATAGTGAGGGTGCCTCCGGGGCGCCCCTGTCCAACTAGTTACCACCCCTTCTTCTCACTTCCCGACTCTTCCAAAGAGGTTTACCATGAGTTTCACCCCCATCCGTGTTGCTGTGCTTGGCTCCGGATTCTTCGGCAACACATTGGCCATGGCGTGCAAGGAAAACGACGCCTTCGACGTCGTCGCCATCTGTGATCTGGACGGTGACTCGGCGCAGGAATTGGCCGCCCGCGCAGGAGCCCGCGCCGTCATCGACCCCGCAGAGCTGGCCAGCGCCGAGGACATTGACCTGGTCATGATTGCCACACCCAATCACACCCACGCGAGTGCCTCCATTGCGTTCCTGCAAGCTGGCAAGAGCGTCTTTGTGGAAAAGCCGCTGGCCATCACAGCCGAAGATGCGGTGGCCGTCACGGCCGCCGCCGCCCTCAGCGACGGCCACCTTCTGGTGGGGCACGTGGAGCGCACCATGCCCGGCATCAAGCGCCTCTTTCTTGAGGCGCGCTCAGGAAAGCTTGGCACGTTGTTGGAAGGGTACGGCAGCCGTTCGCGGCTGGTTCACGTCCCGGAAGGTTCGGAAGACTGGTGGAAGCTCGACCATACCCGCAGCGGAGGTGAATTGCTCCATGAAATTCACGAACTTGACCTGCTGACGTGGGTCTTTGGTGAGCCTGTTGAGATCCGCACCCTCGCCGGCGCGCCCCGCCCAGCGGGTGCACGCATCGAGGACAGTGTGCACAAGACCACGCTAAAGTTTGCCTCTGGGGCCGTGGGCTATCACGAACTCTCCACTTCCGCACATGTCCCGGACTGGAAGTTCCGGGTCTCCGGCACCGAGGCTGCCCTCGAAGCCGACTTTAGGACTGGTTGGGTCACCCGCTATGTCGACGCAGTGGCGACCGAACAATGGGGCATCTTTGATTCCGGTCGTGCCAACGATTCGCTGCGTGCCTCCGCCGAAAAGAAGCAGGCCTACAACGCCGCCGGCGCCACCGGCCCGTATTGGATGCAGGCGGCTGTGGTGTGCGAGTTGGAGGAAGTCATTGCCGCCATGCGCGGGCAGGACAGTGTGTTGATCGACTCCCCGGCCACCGCCGTCATCGCAGGGGTCGAAGCCATGGTGCAGGCCCAAACCCTCCGGGCACAGGCCAACGTTGGATCTGCGGCTTCCACTGACGTGTTGGTCGGTGCCTAGCCGTGAGCAGCAAGGTAGCCATCATTGGCAGTGGCAACATCGCCCGCGACCACCTCGCGGCGCTGCGCTCCATCCCGACTGTGGAAGTGGCCTACGTGTACGGATCCAATCTGGAACGGGCAGCGTCCTTGGCTGCGTTGTACCCAGGGGCCATCGCCACCACTGACATTGAGAAGATTCTCAAGGACCCTGCCATCACGGCCGTGGACATCACCAACGCCACACCAGACCACGCACGCTTTACGATCGCCGCTGGGCAGGCAGGGAAACATGTTCACGTGGAAAAGCCTGCAGCCCTGAACCTGCCCGACCTGGATGCGATGATCGCCGCCACGGAGGGGCGCGACCTGAGCCTGATGGTTGGTCAGACCGTACGCTTTCAACCCTCCATCGCCACCATCGCAGCTTCCTTGCAAGCAGGTGACATTGGGACTCCCCGGCTCACTCACGTCAGCTGGTACACCGGCTATGTCTGGCCCGGAGGGTGGCGCGGATGGCAATTGGACGCTGCCAAGTCCGGAGGGCATCCGGTCCACAACGGCAGCCATTGCATCGACCTGGCCATCTGGCTGCTGCAACGCACCCCGGTCCGGGTTTTCGCCCGATCCTTTCCCAGCTATGCGGCGCAGATGCCTGTGCATGACAGCTTCCAATTGACCGTGAAATTCGACGACGGGTCACTGGCCCTGCTGGAGATCTCTTATTCGCTACGCAAGCAGGCGGACATGTTGCGCCGCATAGTGCTGGCCGGCTCGGAGGGCACCTTGGCGCACACAACCGAGGACGACCCGGGACTGACCAGCGACGGCGCCAGGCCGGCACCCAGTTCCGTCGAAGGTGCCATGACGGCCCAGCTGAGCCACTGGGTCGACTTGATTCAAGGCCGCGCTGAACCGATTGTGAAGACCGCAGAAGTCCGGGCCACCCTGGCCACCGGGCTGGTTGCCCAGCAATCCTTGGATACCGGGCGGGCCATTGAACTCTCTCTTCCTTCCATCCATGCGAAAGGGGCCATGCTGTGAACGCAGAATCCGCCGCCCGCAAACCAAAACTCCGGATCGGATTCCTCTCCGGGATCCGCCACGCGGTGCCGTATGCCGAAATCCTGGCTGAGCTTGCCGATGTCGAACTGGTGGGTGTAGCCGAAGACGGCGCATCGCCCGCATGGATGCGGGAGGACAGTGCCAAGGCTGCTGCGGCCGTGGGGATCACCTACTTCGATTCCCTTGAGCCCCTGCTTGACGCGAACGCTGTGGACGCCGTCATCGTGTGCAGTGAACCCACACGCCACGCGGCGCTGGCCGCCCGGGCCTTGGCTGCGGGACTGCATGTTCTGGTTGACAAGCCCATTGGCGCCAACCGGGCTGACATTGACCAGCTGGGCCAGGCTGAGGCGGTGGCAGTTGGCACCCTCAGCGTGATTAACCGGCTGGAATCTCCTGCTGTGCAACGTCTGCGGCGCTGGGTCGATGCCGGCACCATGGGGCTTCCCATACACGTGGATGTCGAATGGTTTGCCAGCGGCGCACATTTTGCTACGTCGGTGGAACGACCTGAACTGGTAGTCGATCCGGCGTTGTCTGGGGGAGGTGAACTGCTGAATTTCCTGCTGTACCCCGTGGACTACATCCGTTTCCTGACGGGACTGGAGGTGGTGGAGGTTCACTGCGAGGCGTCCACTTTGTTTAGTCAGCTGCACGGTGACAACGGTGTGGAGGATTGCGCCATCGTCTCTCTGCTCTTGGAGAATGCCGTCACGGCCACCGTCACTGTGGGGCGGGTGCCGGCAGCCCCGGGGCTGGGGCCGGTCTCTTCGACCATCAGGATCCTCGGCTCGCACGGCAATGCCAGCTCCGACGACGACAAGCCCCAAGTGAGCCGGTACGACACCTCTGGCGGCATCTCGGCATTGCCCGTTGGAGGTCCCAGCTCGGTGGCCATTCTGCGCATCATGCTGACGCAATATGTGCAGGACCTGTTGTCAGGACGCACCCCGAGCTACGGCTTCAAGGACGCTGCTGCGAGCTTTGCCGTCATTGAAGCAGCCTATGCCTCAGTGAAACAAGGACAACCTGTCAGGGTTTCCGCCGCGCACTAGCGCATTTCCATATCCCCATGCTGCTCTACATTGATGTGAAAGGTACACCATGACTGAAACCCGCTACGGATTGGTCGGCGCCGGCTACTTTGGTCTGGCTCTTGGCCGGGCGCTGGCCAAACTCCCGGAGTCTCGCATTAGCGCTGTCTTTGACCCTGAGCACGCCACCCGGGCAGCGGACATCCTCGGTGCCACGGTTTGCGGCTCAATCGAGGAGCTGTGCTCCAGGGATGACGTGGATGCTGTGGTGGTCGCTTCCCCGAATTGGGCGCACGCCGAAGCCGTGTTGATCGCCGCCCGGCACGGGAAGGCTGTCTTTTGCGAAAAGCCCATCGCCCTCAAATATGACGACTGTTTGCGCATGATCGAGGCAACCCGCCAGGCGGGTGTGCTTTTCATGGCGGGGCATGCGATGAACTTCATGAGCGGGGTGCGCCGGGTGAAATCCATGATTGCAGATGACACCATCGGGGATGTTGTGTTTTGCCGCGCGGTCCGCAACAACTGGGAGGAACCCCAGCCTGAAGTGACTTGGAAAAAGCGCCGCGAACTCTCCGGAGGGCACCTGTATCACCACATCCATGAACTTGATTTCGTCCAGTTCATCATGGGCCCGGCTGTGGAGGCCACCATGGCCGGAGGCAATGTGGCACACCAAGGACCGGGCTTCGGTGACGAGGACGATCTGCTGTTGATGACCTTGGAATTTGGCAACAATACCTTTGCCGCCCTGGAATACGGCTCGGCGTTCCGCTGGCCGGAGCACTATGTCCTGATCGAGGGAACAAAAGGCGCCATCCGCATCGACATGCAGGACACCGGCGTCACCGTGCGAACCCGCCAAGGCACCGACACGTTCCTTCTTCACCGTTCCGCAGAAGAAGACGCTGACCGCAACCGCTTTTACACCCAAGGTGCGGCCGACAGCGGGGTGCTCTTCGGCAATCCCTCGATGGAGCCCTCGCTCTGGCTGCGCGGCATGATTGAAGACGAAGTGACATACTTCCACGGGCTCATGCGCGGCGAAGCGCCGGTGGCCGAGTTTGCCAAGCTGACCGACGGGAGCGCGGCGGCGGCGTCGATAGCCACCGCCGACGCGCTCTCCCTGTCCCTGCGCGAGGGCAGGAAAGTGCGCGTATCCGAAATCACTGGATAACAATGCAGGAAGCATGTGTGGGCGGACAGGTGCAGGGAGCGGCGTGGTGCCGGCGTGCGCTGCACTGGTGCCCGGTTCCAGCACTTGCTCCGCCGATGTTTGCGTGCCGATTTCCAAACTGGCCGAATGCATCGCCCTGACGAAGGCCGACACCGACAGCCACGGGGTGCTGGCGCCGATCGTGGGGCATGTTGGCGACGGAAATTTCCACCTGGCCTTTGTGTTGCCGCCGGGGGATGCCGGGGCGTTGGCTGCGGCCGGGGAGATCAATGACAGGCTCGTGGCGCGGGCGTTGTCGATGGGCGGGACGTCAACGGGGGAGCACGGCATCGGCCTGGGCAAGACGGCGTCGCTGGTGAAGGAGCATGCCTCCGCCATTCCCGTCATGGCCGCCATCAAGAACGCGCTGGATCCCCGGGGCATACTGAACCCGGGCAAGGTGCTGGCCGGGTAGGTTTTGAGGGGCCGACCCGGCAGGTTATTGCCGGTTATGGGTTAGGTAGGGTGCGTGAGGACGTCATCTGCGGCATTTCGGCAGGATATTGCCGAAATGAAACTTTTGGTGCACTATTGGGTCAGTGACTTTGTGAATCGGCAGAATACTGCCGCTTGGAGGAATTCGTGGACAGTGTATTAACCGTAGCCGCCGGCATTCGCGCTGTCCGAAAGGAAGCAGGCCTCACGCAGGAGGACTTGGCCAACCTCGCTGAAACGTCAGAACGGACCATTCGGGCCATTGAGACAGGAACCGGGAATCCGTCACTGCGCGCCGTGGCTGCCGCGGCCCAAGTTCTTGGGCTACGGCTGTCGGTGACACGATGACACCGGAGCTGCAGCAGCTCAAGCGCATCCGCCAGGCAGATGTCTACAAGAATGGCGTTTTGGCTGGCGAGCTGTCCCGCACAGAAACAGGTGGCATCAGTTTTTCGTACTACCAGAAGGACCCCTTGAATTGGACCCCTGCGTACCGTTCGGTTCTTAGCGGAGCCCATCCGATTGCCGGCCCCATTTGCTTATATTCTGCAACAGATAACTTTATGTGTAGTAGAATGTAAGCAACGGAAGGGGTTCCTAGTGCGTTACGAAAAACTCAAGGTGGGCCCGTTCACAGTCGCGGAAGCCCAGAAAAGCGGGCTTTCATCACGAACCCTATACCGACTGCGTGATGCCGGGAAGATAGAACAGATCGGACCGGGACTGTACCGGGATATCGACTCGCCAGCTACGGACCTGGACCTGCTGGAAATCGCCTACAAGGCGCCGAGAGGTACCATTTGTCTCTCGAGCGCCTTGGCTCGGCACGACCTTATCGACATGATTCCCGGCAAGATTGACATTGCCCTCCCCCGTGGACGTAGAGGTCCTACTACGCTCGCGCCGGTCAGCTGGCACTACTTCAATTCCCCCACCTTCGATATGGAGCGCACGACCATAGAGATCCCGGGCGAAAAGCTGCCTATCGGTATTTACTCAGCCGAGCGATCGATTGTGGATGTCTTCAGGCTGCGCGGGACCGAAGGGGCTGAAATTGGCGTTGAAGCCTTGAAGAACTGGCTGAGGCGGCGCGGATCACGCCCGGCGCAGTTGATGACTATAGCCAAACAACTGCCTCGCGCCACCGGACCGATTAGAAGTGCACTGGAGTTGCTTGCATGAGTGCGGAGAAGATCTACCAACAACTCATCAGGCTTGGCCGGGAACGGCGGCGCCCTGGAGATGAAATGATCACACTCTATGGCCTGGAGCGTGTTTTGAGTCGGCTTGCACAGACTCGATTTGTCAACGACTTTTCCCTCAAGGGTGGCGTACTCCTGGCAGCTTTCAGCATGAGGCGGCCCACGCGGGACATTGACATGCAGGTTCTGGCGTTCACCTTGGACGAGGCCCGCATGAGAGAGGTGCTCCAAACCATCTGTGATGTTGAGGCCGACGATGGACTTGTCTTCATCCTTGACGACGTACGGATCGAGGAGATTCGTGATGAGGAGGAGTACAGGGGCCTGCGGGTGCATCTGCCCGCCTTGCTTCACCGTGCTCGTCTGATGATCAAGCTGGATGTCAGTACCGGGGATCCCATCTGGCCGGCTCCAAAGCCAGTCACTTTGCCAGGGATTCTCGGAGACGACGTTCATCTCACTGGCAATCCTCTGGAGACGGTCATCGCTGAAAAAGTCGTCACGATTCTGCAGCGAGGGTCCACCAGCACCCGATGGCGGGACTACATGGATATTCGTTCGATCGCCCGGGCGCATGCGTTCACATCAGGGGAACTTCGGATCGCCGCCATAGCTGTTGGGGACTTCCGTGGAGTCGAACTGGAATCCATAAGACCCTACCTTGCGGACTACGACGATGCCGCCCAGGGCAAATGGGTTGCTTGGCGCAGAAAGGGCCAGTTGGAAAGGCTTTGTCTGCCAACCCTTGGTGGGCAGCTGGCCGAGATTGTGGCCTTCATCGATCCAGTTTTGGTTGGCAATCAGACCGATGGCTCCACATGGAATCCGGATTCCTACTCCTGGGGGACCGGCCAATAGGAATTCTTGCCCACTTGCTCCGAGGGTGGGGCGGTGAAGTTCTGGAGCTCCCGGGTCAGCTCCGGAGCTGGGCGGTGGCGCCCTTCTAAGCGAAGGCTGCGCAGCTCGCAGCTATGGAGAGAAGTCGTGACCGCGTCCCTGGTGGCTTGGCCGGAGTCATCATTGATTGGTGCGGCTGGGATGCCAGACCTGCGCCGAGCGTATCAGGTGGGCGCGACGATCTGTTCTTTCTGAGGGGACGTTGTGATGGGCGCTGAAGTCTATCCGTCGCTGCCGCTGAAGGCTGCTGTGGATCAACCGATACCGTCACGACATCATTTCCGACGAGGGCTTTGGCCTGCTTGTCGGTGTGGCCGAAGGCCACCTGCAGACAGGTCAGGCGGCACCTCCGACCAGCCACGCATCCACGGCCCGCAGCACCGCAGCCTCCGCATCCCGTGAACCCACCGTGACGCGCACACCCTCGCCGGCAAAGCTGCGAACACTGACGCTTTCGCCCAGGCAGGCCGCCTCAAGCGACGCTGCGCCGTCTCCCACGGGCAGCCACAGGAAGTTGCCGCCGCTTGCCGGAACGTTCATTCCGCGGGAAGCCAGGGCGGCATGCAGCGAGGCGCGGCCCTCGCGCACAGTGGACACATTTGCTGCGAGAGCCTGCCCGTCGGCAAGCGCAGCCACGGCGGCCGCTTCGGCAACCGCGTTCAAGCCGAAGGGCGGCGACACCGCCCGGACATGGGCTGCCAGCTCGGCATGCGCCACCAGATACCCGGCCCGCAAGCCCGCCAAACTGTACGCCTTGGAAAAGGTGCGCAGGAGCACGAGGTTTGGGTGGGCGGCCAGCAAGGCGAGGCTGTGCCGGGAGGAGGCATCGGCGTCGTCCGTGAATTCCACGTAGGCCTGGTCAAGGACCACCACCACATGGGAGGGGATGCGCGCCAGGATGTCCTCGAGCTCCGCAGCCCCCAGGACCGTCCCGGTGGGATTGTTGGGACTGCACAGGATCACGGCGGCCGTGGCATCGGTGATGGCGGCGACCATGGCGGGCAGGTCGTGGCGGTGGCCGGCGGCCAGCGGAACCTGGACGTCGCGCGCCCCCGTGAGCCGGACCAGGATGGGGTACGCCTCGTAGCTGCGCCAGGCAAAAACCACCTCCGTGCCCGGCCCGGCAAACGCCGTCAGCAACTGCTGGAGCACCGCAAGGGACCCGGCACCGGCAACAAGCTGCTCCGCGCCGACCCCCAAGCTGTCGCTGAGCGCGGCAACGAGGGGATCGCCCTGCAGTGTGGGGTACCGCTGGCAGTGCGCGGCCGCCCCGGTGATGGCGGCCATTACTGCCGGTGACGGTGAGCGGAAGGACTCGTTCGATGACGCACGCCAGCTGGGCGGGACTGTTCCGCCGGCTTTGGAGTACACGGGCAGCGAGGCCACCAGGTCCCGGGGCTGTGGCAGGACGGCGGGCTGTTCCGCCACGGCCAGGTGCGTGGTCATGAATCATTCCTCTTTCGGTGTTTCTTGTACGGGGTCGGGCTGTGGTGGGTCAGGCGGTGGTGGCAGCGGCGGGTTCTGGGGTGACCTCGTCGTCGGCCGGGTAGATCATTTCCGCCGGCGGATGGTTGAAGCGCTTGGCCACCGGGTAGTAGACAAGGGCGGTAACGACCAGGCCCACGAGCCAGGAGATGTCCGCGCCACCCAACAGGGGAGTGATGGGGCCGGTGTACATGTGCTGGGCCAGGAACGGGATCTGGATGAGAACGCCGAGCACGTAGGTGAGCAGGGCCGGGACGTTCCAGGCGCCGTAGCGTCCCTTGGGGTCGTAGAGGGCGGGGACGTCGACCTTTTCCTTGGAGGAGAAGTAGAAGTCAACCAGGTTGATTGAGCTCCACGGGATGAACACCATCAGCAGCAGGAGCACGAAGTTCTTGAAGTTGGAGATGAAGTCGTCGGAGGCCACGATCGCGATGATGACGGAGACGCTGATGAAGCCGATCACGTAGGCGAAGCGGACCCATGGGGCGAAGCGCAGCTGGCGGGTGAAGGCGCTGACGGAGGTCAGGATCGTCATGTATCCGCCATAGGCGTTCAGTGTGTTCACTGTCAGCTTGCCGACGACGATCACGATGTACATCAGCACGGCGATCGCGCCGCCGCCGGCGAGATTGCCCACGAAGCCCACCTGTTCGTCGAGGAATTCATGGCCGGCGGCCATCGGGATGGCGGCAAACAACGCACCAAGGGTCATGGACCACTGGGAGCCCAGCACGGCCCCGGAGAAGCAGGAGAAGAAGGTCCGGCGGGCCGGGGTGTTGGCGGGCAGGTAGCGGGAGTAGTCGGCCACGTAGGGGCCATAGGTCAGTTGCCAGCCGGCGCTGAGGGAGATGGAGAGCAGGAACGTGGGGAAGGCGAACTCGCCCGCTCCCATGACGGCGCCGACGTCGTGCATTAGGAAAAGCCGGATGGCCAGGTAGGTGAAGCCAATGATGCCCACAATCGTGGAGATCCGGCCCAGAAGATGAATGTACTTGTAACCGAGGGTGGCCACGAGCACCGTCAGGGCGCCGAAGATGATGACGCCCACTGCCGGGTGGCCGGTGGGAATGATCTGCTCCACTGCCTGGCCGGCCAGCACGGCGCCGGTGGCGGCGAAGCCCAGGTACATGATGATCACCAGCACCAGGGGGATGACGGCGCCGAACACGCCAAACTGTGCGCGGCTGGAGATCATCTGCGGCATGCCGAGCTTGGGGCCCTGAGCCGCGTGCAGGGCCATGACGGTCCCGCCGAGCAGGTTGCCGATGAACAAGCCGATGATCGCCCAGAACGCGTCGGAGCCGAAGATCACCGCCAGGGAGCCCGTGACGATGGCCGTGATCTGCATGTTCGCCCCAAACCACAGGGTGAACTGGCCAAAGGGCTTGCCGTGGCGCTCGCGTTGCGGCACGAAATCGATCGACCGGCGTTCAATGGCCGGCCCGCTCTTTCGCACCGTTTGAATTCGTGACATGTCATTCCTCCATTGGAATTTGCGTGTGTCCCCCGGTTGCTTTTCTCAGTCCATCTGAGCACGGATGGCCGGGGGAGGGGTGGCCCCGTTCACCAATCTCGTCTGTGATCCGAGACGAGCGGGTGCTTTGTGTGATCTAGGGCATGCTCCGCTCCGGGTTCGGGCTATGTTCGAAGCAGGCCGCGATTCTTCCGTGGCGCAGATTCGACGGCGGCGCTCGCCGACTGTGTTCCGTCCACCTTCTTTCTCGGCCGCCGCCGCTTTCCTTGGCCAATCGCCATCCCGACCATCCCCTTGGAGGAGATTTCCCATGACCGCCACACCCATTGCTGCCGGCGCTGCCGACACGGCCGATGCCACTGCGGCCCCAGCTGCCACCGCTGCCGCTGCTTCGACCGACGGCAGCCACCTGCCGTACCCCGACGCTGACTTCTTCTTCTTTGAAAGCCTGCTGCCCACCGACGAGCTGGCCCGGCTGAATGAGATCCGCGACTGGATGGAGGCCAACGTACGCCCCATTTCCCGCGACTTCTGGAACCGCAGCGAATTCCCCGTCCACCTGATCCCCAAGGTCGCCGAACTGGACATGATCAGCCCCGTGCGCCGCCAGGGCCGCTCCCACTTGTTTGCCGGCATGGTCACGGCCGCCATCCACCGGGTCGACGCCTCCTTCGGCACCTTCTTCAGCGGCCACGACGGCTTGTTCACCGGGTCCATTGAACTGCTGGGCTCCGAGGAGCAAAAAGCTGCCTGGCTGCCCGACATTTATGCGCTGAAGAAGACAGGTGTTTTTGCCATCACCGAGCCGCTGGCAGGCTCCGACGTTGCCGGCGGAACCCGGACCACCGCCGTTCGTGACGGTGATTCCTGGATCCTCAACGGGGAGAAGCGCTGGATCGGCAACTCCACGTTCTCCGACTACGTGATCGTGTGGGCCAAGGACGTGGCCGACGACCAGGTCAAGGGCTTCCTCGTGGACACCGAGACCGCGGGCTTCACGGCAACCTTGATTGAAAATCGCATTGCCCTGCGCGCGGTCCAGAATGCCGACATTGTCCTGCGGGACGTCGTCGTGCCTTCCTTTAACAAGCTGGCGAACGCCAACAGTTTCCGCGACACGAACAAGGTGCTCAAGACCACGCGGGCCACGGTGGGCTGGCAGGCGGTGGGCATCCAGCTGGCCGCCTTCGACGTGGCCCGCAAGTATGCGGTGGAGCGGCACCAGTTTGGGAAGCCGATCGCCAGCTTCCAGCTGATTCAGGAACAGCTCGTCACGATGCTCTCCAACGCGCAGGCGTCCATGGGGATGATGGTCAGGCTGGCGCAGATGGAGGACGAGGGGACCACGCGCAATGAGCATTCGGCCATGGCCAAGGCCTTCGTGACCAAGTGCATGCGCGAAACTGTGGCGCTGGGCCGGGGCATCCTGGGCGGCAACGGCGTCTCGGTGGACTACGAGATGGCCAAGATTTTCTGCGACGCCGAGGCCATCTATACCTACGAAGGCACCTACGAGATCAACACGCTCGTGGCCGGGAGGGCCATCACAGGCATTGCCGCGTTTGTTTAAGCCGCCAGAGACCGGATCCATCTGCCGTTCCAAGACTGAAATGAGGCGTGGCATCGGCGAAGGTGGCTTTGGTGAAGGGGTGTAGGTGGTTGTCGGGCGCGCGATAAGGGTAAGGTTGGTGACGGTGAGTCGGGAAGTCTGGTCGACATAATTTCGTCGAGCCCTCAAAAGGAATCCTGTATGAAGCAAGAACCCTCCACGCCAACGCCTCGCACCGTCTTTGGACGGGGCAGTTATTCCGAAGCGCTGCGGATCGGAACGATCCTGCGGAAAGAAACCGTGGGCGGCATGCTGCTGGTCGGAGCAGCCGTCATCGCCATCATTTGGGCCAACTCGCCCGTATCCGAGAGCTACTTCGCCTTGCGCGATTTCAAGATCGGCTACGAGCCCTGGCATCTTGAGCTTAGCCTGGGCACGTGGGCGGCGGACGGCCTGCTGGCGGTCTTCTTCTTCCTGGTCGGTCTGGAACTTAAACGTGAGTTCGTAGCCGGTGACCTACGTCAATTCAGTAAATCAATTGTTCCGGTGTCAGCCGCTGTCGGCGGCGTGGTGATTCCGGCGTTAATTTATGCCGTCGTCAACTTGACCAGCCCGGAGACGCTGCGGGGCTGGGCCATCCCCACGGCAACTGACATCGCCTTTGCTGTGGCAGTTTTGGCTATTATTGGATCGCATCTGCCCAGCGCCCTGAGGATCTTCCTGCTGACCTTGGCAGTTGTCGATGACCTGTTGGCGATTAGCATCATCGCCGTTTTCTACACCGACGAGATCCATCTCGGTCCGCTTTTGATTGCCCTCATTCCGCTGGCCCTCTACACCTTTATGGCGCAAAAATACCGACGCTTCTTCGGAACCCGGGCCTGGGCGGCATGGGCGATTCTGCTTCCCTTGGGCATTGCCACCTGGGCCCTGGTTCACGCCTCCGGGATCCATGCAACGGTAGCCGGTGTCCTGCTTGGATTTGCCATCCCGGTGATCCGCTCCCAAGCCAGCGGCGGACCCGGCAACGGCCCGGGTCTGTCGGAAATTTTCGAGCACCGCTTCCGGCCCATTTCAGCGGGTGTCGCGGTGCCGCTCTTCGCGTTCTTCTCCGCAGGTGTGGCCATTGGCGGCTGGGACGGACTGGTCTCAGCTGTCACAGACCCGGTAGCCATAGGCATTGTCATTGCGTTGGTATTGGGCAAACCCGTGGGGATTATGGGCACCACGTGGCTGCTGAACAAAACCACCAAGGCATCCCTGGACAGTTCAATAAAGTGGATCGATCTGTTCGGCGTCGCCCTGCTGGCCGGGATCGGCTTCACGGTCTCACTTTTGGTGGCTGAGTTGAGCTTTGGGCAGGGCAGTCCCCATGATGACCACGCCAAAATTGGCATTCTTACCGCGTCAGTCCTGGCTGCGCTGCTGGCCACCGTGGTGTTGTCTTCTCGAAACCGCCACTACAAGACAGTCCAGCTCGAAGAGTCGGTTGACTCCGATGAAGATGGCATCCCCGATGTTTACCAGCAGGACAGCAACTGAAATTGATCCCCATGCACTGAGCCCTTCCCGGATGGGAAGGGCTCAGTGCATTTAAGCAAAGCCACGAAGGACTCAGTTTATTGCCGGGTCTGCCCGCGCCCGGGTGGGCCGGTCGCGGATGGCGCGGTCCCGCCGTCGTACTTCTCCGGCAACAGCCGATTGTCTTGGATCACAGACGGGCGCCGAGTTGGGCCCCTAGGATTGCGGGCCGTGCGGGGGTTGGATAAGAGCATAGGAAGTTTTGCCGGAGCATTCCGGCCAACAGCTCAGAACCAACAGCTAAGGAAAACATCATGGCAACGATGCATGACCCCTCCCGCTCCATCCGTGCAGCACGCGGCACCGACCTTTCGGCCAAGTCATGGCAGACCGAGGCGCCGCTGCGCATGCTCATGAACAACCTTGACCCCGAGGTGGCCGAGCGCCCGGAAGACCTGGTGGTCTACGGCGGAACCGGCCGTGCAGCCCGCTCCTGGGAGGCCTACGACGCGATCGTTGCCACGCTGAAGACGCTGGACGACGACGAAACCCTCCTGGTGCAGTCGGGCAAGCCCGTCGGTGTGTTCCGCACCAACGTCTGGGCCCCGCGGGTGCTGCTGGCGAACTCGAACCTGGTGGGGGACTGGGCGACGTGGCCCGAGTTCCGCAAGCTCGAGGCCGAGGGCCTGATGATGTACGGCCAGATGACGGCCGGCTCCTGGATTTACATCGGCACCCAGGGCATTCTGCAGGGCACCTTTGAGACCTTCGCAGCCATCGGCGAGAAACGTTTCGGCGGCACGCTGGCCGGCACGCTGACCCTGACCGGCGGCTGCGGCGGCATGGGCGGCGCGCAGCCGCTGGCCGTCACCCTCAACGGTGGCGCCTGCTTGATCGTCGACGTTTCCGAGGAGCGTCTCCTGCGACGTGTTGGCAAGCGCTACCTTGACGAGCTGGCCCCGTCCCTGGACGCCGCCCTTGAGCGAGTGCTGTCGGCCAAGGCTGCCAAGACGCCGCTGTCTGTGGGTGTTGTGGGCAACGCTGCCGAGATCTTCCCGGAGATCCTCCGCCGCCACCAGGCTGGCGAATTCGTTGTTGACATTGTTACCGACCAGACAAGCGCCCACGACCCGCTGTCCTACCTGCCCACCGAATACTCGGTGTCCGAATGGGCGGCCGAGTCCGAGTCCGATCCCGAGGGCTTCACGAAGAAGTCGCAGAATGCGATGGCCCGCCACGTGCAAGCCATGGTTGAATTCCAGGACGCCGGCTCCGAGGTCTTCGACTACGGCAACTCCATCCGCGACGAGGCACGCAAGGGCGGTTACTCCCGTGCGTTCGAGTTCCCGGGCTTCGTTCCCGCCTACATCCGCCCATTGTTCTGCGAGGGCATGGGCCCGTTCCGCTGGGTCGCGCTCTCCGGAGACCCCGAGGACATCCGCGTCACCGACGAGGCGCTGAAGGAGCTGTTCCCCGAGAATACGCACCTGCACCGCTGGCTCGACGCCGCGGCCGAGCATGTTGAATTCGAGGGCCTGCCGGCTCGCATCTGCTGGCTTGGCTACGGCGAACGCGCCAAGGCCGGAGTGCTGTTCAACGAGCTCGTTGCCTCGGGGCGCGTGTCAGCGCCCATCGTGATTGGCCGCGACCACCTGGACTCCGGCTCGGTGGCGTCGCCGTACCGCGAAACCGAATCCATGAAGGACGGCTCGGACGCCATCGCCGACTGGCCGCTGCTGAACGCCATGCTCAACACGGCCTCGGGCGCCACCTGGGTTTCCATCCACCACGGCGGCGGTGTCGGCATTGGCCGCTCCATCCATGCCGGCCAGGTTTCCGTGGCCGACGGCACCCCGCTGGCGGGCGAGAAGCTGGCCCGGCTGCTGACGAACGACCCCGGCATGGGCGTCATCCGCCACGCCGACGCCGGTTACGACCGTGCGCTGGAGGTTGCCGCCGAGCGTGGCGTCCGGGTGCCGATGCAGGAGCAGTAAGACTATTTTCGCCGTTATGACGCCGATCCGTTCATGCGCTGGGTACTTCCAGTGCGCATGATCGGGTCGGCGTCTTTTCTCATTTGGCGCCTGCATGTCACCGGCTCTGACCGATAAGGCGATAGCGGTGGTTGCGTGGATCGGGCGCGATATTCAACGTTGACCCGTGTCAGGCCCCGGAGTCATAATCGGGGCGAGACGCGATGCGCTGCCGCAGTGAAGAGCTGACGAAGGGCGCCGCCGGAGCAGCGGAGTCCTCGAATGAGCAAGTACCTGATCTCGTTCCCCTGTGAAGCCATGGTGGTCCCGGAGGAAGAATTCGAGGCGGTGGTCGAGGCCGCACATGCAGTCATCGAAGAGGCCAAGGCCGCGGGCGTGTACGTCTTTGGCGGTGGGATCAATGAGGACGTTGACCCGGTGCTCGTGGCCCGTGACGGCACCGTCTCCGACGGCACGTACCCGGGTCACAAGGTGCCCAACGGCGGCTACCTGATTCTTGAGTTGCCATAGAGGGAGGCAGCGCTCGAGTGGGCGGCGAAGACCGCCGTCGCCTGCCGCTGCGCGCAAGAACTCCGGGAGTTTCAGTACGACCCAGCCAGCTAACGGCCAGACCCGGGAGGCGACGGCCCGCCGTCGTGCTTCAGAGTTAGCCTCGTGATGGCGGAGATCCAAGATCTGTAGTGCGGTGCGATCACCTGCGGCCGGATCGGCGCATGGCTTCCCAATAGCCTCCGCCTGAAAACCTTTTCAGAGGTGCGGCCGTTACAGCCGAGACTATTGCCTACCTTGTGGCGCGTACTTTTGGTGGACAAGATCGCAGGAACTCTCTCCCCGGCACGATTTGGTTCGGGTCATCTTCGGTGTGCCTTTTAAAGTAAACGACTGAATGGGCGTCATCGCTGAAAGGGGCAACCTTTCCGGGTGGCGTCGCCGGTGAGCGGGACGCTCGTGCGAGTGTCCGCCGTCGCTGCTTTAGCGCTTCCAGTTGTAGGGGGTGGTGGTCGAGACCTTAACCAGGCCGGAGCGTTCCAGAATGGGGCGGGAATCTTCCGTGGAGTCGCTGTGCACCAGCTTCTTGCCTGCGGCGAGTGCGGAACGGGCGCGGGCGGCCGTCAGGGCCCGGTAGATGCCGCGGTGGCGGTGCGTTTCCAGTGTGGCGCCGCCCCAAATGCCCACGAAGTCCGTGCCGGGAACCGGTTCGAGCCTGCCTGCGCTCACGATCCGCCCGGCGGTTTCAGCCACCCAAAGCTCCATGCCGTCCTTGCGTGCCAACCGGGCGGTCAGGGCATTGGCGGCCCGGGTATCGACGGACTCGCCGAACGCTTCGTCGGCCATGGCGCTCATGGCCCGCACATCGGCGTCGGACGTCACCTTCCGCAACGTCACGCCGTTGGGCATGGGCATGTCCCGGGCCAGGGCCTCGAGCGGGCCGATCATGATGGATTCGGGTTCGTCGGCTTCGAAGCCGTGCGCCAGCAGTGCCTCGTGCAGCCCCGGAGCGTTGTCGTGGCCGCGGGACTTCCACTCCACGCTGGTGATTTCAGGGTTTGCCGTGAAGTACGTCAGCGCTTTGGCGACGAGTGCTGCGATCTCCTGGGCATCCGAGCCGGCAAGATCCTGGTAGGTGATGAAGCCCCGGCCTCCCGCGAAGGTGACGAGCCGCAGGGGGCCCTCGATGCCCACGTTGATGGCGCTGGGAGTTTCAGCATCGGTGCGGAGTTGTTCGTCGTAGGCCCGGAGGTAGCGCTCTTGATTATTCATTGCATTTATTCTGTCAGGGCGCGGCAGCAATTGATATAACCAGCCACCCGAGGGAATATCCAATCAACAAACATTCCTTGACGGAGGCTGCGCCACTACGTAGCGTTCACAGCCTAAGCTGGGGCAGAACCACACAATCGGCATGAAAACAAAGAGGTTTCCATGAACGCAGAAACAGATCTCCCACCCTCTGCAGCACTTCTTGGGGCAAGCGCCCATGCGTCCACTGAGTTCGGCGAGCGTGTGCGGGTGAGCATCGACCGCTCGGGGTATGTCCCTCCGAGCCTGCCCGACGGTGTGGTCTACGCGACGAGCATCGACGATGTCGTCAACGCCATGAAACTTGCGTCCAGATACAACGTCCCCGTAGTTCCGCGCGGTGCAGGAACGGGCCTTGCGGCTGGCTCCTCCGCCCGAGCCGGGGAAGTTGTGCTCGAATTGTCCGGGATGAACAAGATCCTGCACATCGATCCTGTGGAGCAGCTGGCTGTGGTTCAGCCCGGCGTTCTCAATGCTGAGGTGAACGCGGCTGCTGCCACCCACGGCTTGTTTTACGCCCCTGACCCGGCCAGCACGGCGATCTGCTCCATCGGCGGCAATGTGGCCACCAACGCCGGCGGGATGTGGTGTGCCAAGTACGGTGTGACCCGAGAATCCGTTCTCTCGCTGCGGGTGGTCCTGCCCGACGGAAGGCTGGTGGTCACGGGTAGGGGAACAATCAAGGGCGTGACCGGTTACGACTTGAATGCCTTGATGATCGGTTCCGAGGGAACCCTTGGAATCGTTGTCGAGGCCACGCTGCGGCTGCGCCCAGCGCCCATCCAAACGGCCACCGTTGCCGCCTACTTTCCTGACGTTGCGGCCGCCGCACTGGCCGCCTCGGCGATTGTCGCCGCCCGGCTGCAGCCCTCCGTGCTGGAGCTCATGGACGGGCCCACGCTGGAGGCCGTTGACTCCGCCAAGGGGACCAACCACCGCTCGAAAGGCGGAGCGTTCCTTCTGGCACAGACCGACGGGTACGGCGCATTCCTTGAACAGGACGTCCTCATCCAGACGATTGAACCGTTCGCCACCCACATAGAGAAGGCGGCCGATGCTGAAACAGCGGCGGCACTCATCTCAGCCCGCCGGGACGCGATCCCTTCGCTTGAGCGGCTCGGCCGCGTGTCCATTGGCGACATCGGCGTGCCCCGGAACCGGCTCGCCGACGTCTTCGCCGGTCTGGAGGACATCTCCCGGCGAACAGGAACACGGATCTTCAGCGTGGCCCACGCCGCCGACGGAAACCTCCACCCCATGATTGTCGTGGAGCCGGAGGAGTCCATCACCGAGGGCCCGGCCAAGGTGGCTCTCGGTGAAATGTTCCATCTGGCACAGCGCCTGGGCGGGACGCTCACGGGCGAACACGGCGTCGGTCTGCTCAAGCGCGACTGGCTCCAGGAAGAACTCGGCGACGTCTCGCTCGAACTCCAGCACGCCATCCGCAAGGTCTTTGATCCTCAAGGAATCCTGAATCCGGGCAAGGCCATCTGACGACGGCGGTGCCCTCCTGGGTGGCGAGTCAAGGGGGCCCGCGGCAAGGGTGGGCGGGGTGCGGGACTCGGGTGTCCGGCGTCGTGCGACCCAGGCCGGAGAGTCCGCCTGTGCGTCCGCCTGTGCATCCGGTCTCGGTGCGTGATGATTCAGCACGTCTAGTCTCAGCGCAGGGGCAGTTCGGTCCACGTCACCGTGCCGGGCATCAGGGGATCCAGCTCGAGGGGACCAAGCACCTGCTCATGGAAGGAGTCGGCGGCGTCCTGGAGGGAATCGGCGACGTCCTGCCCGCCTGAACTGAGGACAAGCTCGGCGGACCCGCCCTGGTGGGAGACGACGTCGACCGCCCAGCCGCCCCTGAACCAGCCGCCGCCGGCGTCACAGGTGAGGGTGTCCAGCCAACGTTGCAGGGGTTCCCCGAGTGGTGCAGGGCTGGCACCGTGAATCTGCACGGAGAGCCTCGCCACTTTCTCCAGCCGCGGGTTGTCAGGTCCCCACACCCAGTCGTGGTTCATTGTGTAGCGGCGCGTTGAACTGGTCATTCCCGGACAGTAGCACCACGACGGGCTGTGTCACACCCGGACCATGGACGACCGGCTGCGCTGGCCCAACCGCAATACCTCCACAGCTTCGACGTAATGTGCGCCGCATGCAGGTGCATGCGTTTGGTCCGTTAAACAAAGACAGAAGTGGCCAAAGGCGTTGATGCCTTTGGCCACTTCTCAGCAGCACAGGTCAAGTGTTGCGGGCCCGGTGTTGTCCGGACCCGCAGGAGGTAAAACTACGCTATTTGTTGGCCGCTTCCTTTTGGCTCACAACCAAGAGCGACGTCAGCAATGCCAGCGTGATGAGCAGACTCACGATGGAAAAACTGGTGATTGCTTGATTGCCTTGAAGTGCCACAACGCCCATCGTCATTGTGACGAGGGCGAAGATGCAGGTGAAGACTAGTAGCGTCTTTTTCATTGTTTCGATCTCCTAAGTTTGGGCGCCGCACCAAGGTGCCACAGCCATATGGGCCGTGATGTCTCTGCCATTGGTTGGAGTCTCCCAACAGCGTACACAGCAACTCGTCAGTCACTGATTGTGTTGGCGGCTGTGCGCTTGCTTAGGACGTGTCCAAGGCCATGACTGCTCGGGATCCATGAGTCTCGTGGCAAACACTGTAGGTGGCGCTCGTTGGCGGTACGAGATATGCCGATCTGCAGTCCTGGCCTTGTCAGCGTGCCTTCACTGCCATAAAAACTTTGGCTTTCACTTATAAGTGAAAGTGCGCTAATGTAGTAGACAGTTCTACAAGAAAATTAAGGAGGAAGCGATGACTGCGCCCACGCTCAACCGAGCAGAAGTTCTCGTGACCACTGAAGATCTCACCACGGTTCGACATGAGGTTGCTTCGGCGCCCGCGGGACTGGCGGGTTTTGCTGCTGTCATGAGCGACGGCACTGTCCGCCAGCTTCCCCCGGAGCTCTCAAAGATCATTGACAAGGCTTTTCGCTCACTTGCCGCCAACGGAAGCGTCACCGTTGGCACTATGCCGGATGAGCTCACCAGCAACACTGCTGCGGATGTCCTGGGGGTTTCCCGGCCGACTCTGTTGGGGCTGGCAAGAGCCGGCGATATCGAATCATTCAAAGTCGGCACGCATACGCGCTTCAAGCGTGAGGCTGTGATGGAGCTCAAAGCAAAGCGCGAAGCTGCCCGCCGAGTGGCAATGAACGAGTTGCTCGAGCTCGAAGATCAGCTGGATTCTTTCGCCTGACCGAGCCATTCATGAAAACTTTGGGCCATGGTGCAAACTTGTACCATGGCCCAACGTGTTTTTGTCGATGCAAATGTCCTTTTCAGCCGAACTCTTCGTGACTGGCTGTTCATGCTGCGCATTGAAACCAAGGGTGGCGTTTTTCAGCTGCACACCACATGGGATGTCATTAACGAAACGGGCGCCAGACTGCGAGATGCACATCCTCAAGCCCCAGGTAGTTTGATTTCCGACCTCATGAAAAAGTGCCAAGAACATTTTGATGAGATACTTGGCGAATTTCAAGGCGGCCCGGTCGAAGGGATTGCTGATGAAGGTGACTGGCATGTTCACCATGCGGCAGAGGCGTGCCGTGCCCATGTCCTACTCACCGAAGATACCGGATTCGAGTCAGAAGAAAGCAACTACGAGGTCTATCGTTGTGACGATTTTTTCATGGAGATCCAAAGCTCAGCCGAGGACGCCGTCAAGCAAGTAGTTGACTTCCAAATGCCCTATTGGGCTGCGCGGGGTGGAAAGCAGCTTCCAGATGCCCTGCGTGCTGCGTCTTGTTCGAAGTTTGCTGAAGTCGTTCTGGGGCATATCCGTAATAGGGCCTTGACTGGGCAATAAACCAATCTTTGGCGTGGCCGCGATTCGCGCACAGGGGTAATGTCCCCGCCCACATGGACGGCACCTCCAATGTCACACCCACCAGCTACGGTTAAACCATGATCCTCACCGTCGCCCAACTCTCCGAATCCGAGCTTCTGGCCCGGATCTTCCCGCGCCTGCACGCCGGCACCTCCATGCTGCTGGGCCCGGGCGACGACGCCGCCATCATCGCCGTCCCGGACGGGCGCACCGTCATCTCCATCGACACCCAGGTCCAGGACAAGGATTTCCGCCTGCGCTGGCCCAACGGCAGCACCTCCACCGGCTTTGACGTCGGATGGAAGGCCGCCGCGCAAAATCTCAGCGACATCAACGCCATGGGCGCCGTTGCCACCTCGATGGTTGTCAGCCTCACCCTCCCAAGTACGACGCCGGTCAGCTGGGTTGAGCAGTTCGCCGACGGTTTGAGCGCGGCGATCGTTGCGCTCGGTGCGCCCCAGTGTTCCGTCGCCGGGGGAGACCTCTCCGGCGGCAGCGAGCTGGTGGTGACGGTGGCCGTCACAGGTTCCCTTGACGGCCGGGAAGCTGTGCTGCGCAGCGGCGCCGGTGTGGGGGACCAGATTGCGGTGTGCGGCAATGTTGGCTTCTCCGCCGCCGGCTGGGCACTGCACGAGAGCGACCATGCGCCGGACAGTTTCACTCCCGCATTGGCCGCGGCAGCAAATCTTTTTGCCCGTCCGGAACCTCCTCTGGCAGCCGGGCCGCTCGCGGCGCGTGCCGGTGCTACCGCCATGATGGACATCTCCGACGGTCTGCTGCGGGACGCCACCAGGATCGCCAAGGCAAGCGGCGCCAGCCTGGATTTGGACGGGGCGGTGTTGCGGGGGCTGGCCCGCGGACTGGAGGAATGCGCCGTCGTGCTTGGTGCCGATTCATTGACATGGGTGCTCACGGGCGGCGAGGACCACGGACTGTTGTCCACATTCCCGGCGGGCGTGACTCTCCCCGAAGGCTTCGTTAGGATAGGCTCGGTATTGTCAAAGGACGCGGCCGAACCGGTGGTGACCGTTGACGGACAGAATTTTAAAAGCGCCGATTCCGGCGCTCTCGGATGGGACCATTTTGCAGTCTAAGATCACCGCAACGGCGCCCGTAGTTCGCCGTTGGTTGTCCATGGCGGAACAAACTTTGGCCAATCACAGTGACCGCCTCAACGCCATAAACATTTACCCGGTGGCCGACGCAGACACCGGCACCAACCTGTACATGACCGTCCGTGCGGCGGCACAGGCGCTGGCCGATTTGGAGCCCTCCGACGTGGGCGTGACCATGGCAGCTGCCGGGCGGGCGGCCATGGAGCAGGCCAGGGGGAACTCGGGCACACTCTTCGCCGTCTCACTCGCCGCCATGGCCGAACCGCTCGCCGGGGCGCAGCGCCTGAGCGGACCCCTGCTCGCGGGAGCATTGCACCGGGCACAGCTGCGGGCCTGGAGCGCATTGAGCGAACCAATGCCCGGCACGCTCCTGTCCGTATTGGAAGCCGCGGCCACCGGTGCGACCTCAATCGAATCCACGCAAAACGGTGACGAATCCAACCAGGCATTGGCGGAAACAATTGACGGGGCCGTGTCGGCCGCCCGCGACGCCGTCGTGCTCACCGAGTCCCAGCTGGGCGTGCTCCGGGATGCCCGCGTCGTTGACGCCGGCGGCGTGGGCCTGTTGTTGATTCTCGACTGCCTGCGTTCGGTAATACTCGGGGAACCGCTGCAGGAGGACCTGCTCGACGGATTGTCCGGCTACAAGGTCCAGGACCCCAACATTGCCCTGTCAATGCCCGAGCAGGAAGGCGTTGAAGTCATGTGCACCATCGTCCTGTCCCCGCTGGCCGCTGCCGGGCTCCGCATGGAATTGGGTGACCTCGGCGACTCCGTCATCATGAGTGCCGTCTCGGAGGAAGCCGACGACATGGGTGCCTACCCGTGGAGGCTGCATGTGCACGTTCCCTCGGCCGCTGTGGCGCTTGACGCCATCAGGGCTGTGGGTGATCCAAGCAATGTGAGCATCTCGGCGTTAACGGCCAATGCCCCCGAAGATGTCCATGACCTCCTCTAGCCCCAGCGGCTCGGGCCCGGCCATGCCACATTCCGATCTGGGAATTGAGCTGTCCCGGCTGATAGGCGCTGCCACAGCCAAACAGGTTGCCAAGGGCTTGGACATCACCACGGTGGGGGAAATGCTCCACCATTTTCCGCGACGCTACATTCCCCGCGGGGACCTGACCGACCTTGACCAGTTGGAAGTTGACGAATACGTCACGATCGTTGCCCGCATTGTTGATTCAAGGATGCGGCAGATGCAGAGCCGCAAGGGAACCATCACGGACGTCATCATTACCGACAACTCGGGGCGGCCGTCCGAGCTGGTGATTAGTTTCTTCAACGGCTACACCGCAAAAAAGGAACTCCAGCCGGGCGTCCTTGCCATGTTCTCCGGCAAGGTCTCCTACTACAACTACAACAAAGTGCTGACCAACCCCGGATATGTCCTTCTGCCGGATAATGAACTGGCCGACCACGAGGTGGATTTTCACGCCGGCAGGCCGGTGCCGGTCTACCCGACCACAGCAAAATTCCCGAGCTGGAAATCCGAAAAGGTCATCGCGACGCTGCTGCCGATACTCGATCTGGAAAGGGTTCCCGACCCCGTGCCGAAGGCCATCGCCGCGCGGGAAAAGCTCATGCCGCTGGCCGACGCGTACCAGGAAGTTCACCTGCCCTCGAGCATGGACGCCTGGCCCCGGGCCCACAAGCGATTCCGCTTTCAGGAGGCACTGGCGCTGCAGACCACCCTGGCACAAAAGCGCTTCGAGGCTGCGAGCCAGAACGCGACCAGCCGTGCCCCCGTCAGTGGCGCCCTGCTGGACGCCTTCGACGCACAACTGCCCTACACGCTGACGGCCGGCCAGCGTGACATTGGCCAGCTGATTGCCGCCGAGGTTGCCGCCGGGCACCCCATGCACCGGCTGCTGCAGGGCGAAGTCGGCTCCGGCAAGACTGTCATCGCCCTGCGCGCCATGCTGCAAGTGGTCGACGCCGGAGGGCAGGCCGCGTTCCTGGCCCCCACCGAGGTTCTCGCCGCCCAGCACCTGCACTCGATTTCGGCATTGCTGGGCTCTCTCGGTTCCGGCACGCTGCTCGGCGGACAACACGCCACACAGGTGACGCTGCTGACCGGTTCCATGCCTGCCGCCGCCAAGAAGAAGGCACTGCTCGCTGCGGCATCCGGGGAAGCCGGCATCGTGATTGGCACCCACGCCCTGCTCTCCGACAACGTGCAGTTCGCCGATCTCGGCTTGATCGTGGTGGATGAGCAACACCGCTTTGGCGTCGAGCAGCGGGACGCCCTTCGGGCGAAGGCGCTCAAGCCTCCGCACGTGCTGGTCATGACGGCCACTCCGATCCCGCGCACGGTGGCCATGACGGTGTTTGGCGACCTTGAGGTCTCCGAACTGACCGAACTGCCCGCCGGCCGGGCCCCCATCGTCACCCACGTCTCGCCCCTTGCCGAGCATCCCGGCTGGGAGCCGCGGGTGTGGGCCCGCACGAGGGAAGAGATCGACAAGGGCCACCAGGTTTACGTGGTGTGTCCGAAGATCGGCGAAGCCCCCGATTCCGAGGACGTTCCCCCCGCAGAAGGTGACAGCCGCCCCATGGCCGGGGTGCTCGACGTCGTACTGTATTTGCGTGAGGTTCCGGCACTGGCCGGTTTGCGCATCGAGGTCCTGCACGGGCGCATGGATTCGGCGGACAAACAAGGCACCATGGCCGCGTTTGCCCGCGGCGAGATCGACGTGCTCGTTGCCACGACGGTGATTGAGGTGGGTGTTGATGTGCACAACGCCACGCTCATGGTGATTCTGGACGCCGACAGGTTTGGCATCTCGCAGCTGCACCAGCTGCGCGGCCGGGTGGGGCGTGGCGGGCTGGACGGCACGTGCCTGTTGGTGACCAATCTGGAGAAGGACCACCCAAGCCGCAAACGGCTGGATGCCGTGGCCGAAACCAACGACGGATTTGTGCTGGCGAAACAAGATTTGGAAATGCGCCGCGAAGGCGACATCCTTGGCGCAAAACAATCGGGCGGAAGCAGCGGACTGCGCATGCTCAGCGTGTTGCGGGACGAGGAATTGATTGAACGGGCCCGCAAGGATGCCACCGAAATTGTGGAGAAAGACCCCGGGCTGGAATTTCATCCGGCCCTGAAGCTGGAAATCGAGATGTACTTGAACGAGAAGAATGGGGCATTCCTTGAACGTGGCTAGGACAGATGGGGCCCGCGACGCTGGGGACCGCGCATGAGCCGGATCGTTGCCGGCGTGGCGGGCGGGAGTCCGCTGGTGTCCGTGCCGGGGGAGGGCACCCGTCCCACCACCGACAGGGTCAAGGAAGCGTTGTTTTCCCGCCTCGAATCCATGAACATGCTCGCCGGGACGCGGGTCCTTGACCTGTATGCGGGTTCGGGCTCACTGGGTGTTGAAAGTGCCAGCCGCGGCGCCAAGTCGGTTGAGCTGGTTGAGTTCAACGACAAGGCTGCCGGGGTGTGCCAGCGCAACGCCGAGCTTGTGAACAAGGTGCTTGGTTCCAAGACTGTGACGGTGCAGCGCTCGAAGGTCGAATCGTTCCTTGTCCGCGTGGCCGAGGCCGGCGTGGACCAGTGGGACCTGGTCTTCATGGATCCGCCCTACCCGTTGACGGAAACAGAACTGTCGCTGGTGCTTGAGCTGCTGGGCCCCCGGTTGAGCGCCTTTGCCGTGGTCGTCGTGGAACGCTCGGCCCGGACACCCGAGCCAAGCTGGCCGGCATCCCTGGACCGCTTCGCCGAGAAGAAGTATGGCGAGACGAGGCTCTGGTTCGCCGAGCCCGCGGCTGAATAAAAGCCACGGGTGGATCCATAAGGGATCCGGGCATGGACGGTTCGCCCATGCCCGCGTTCCCCGGGCCACGCCCCATTGCTGCAGGAGGGTCCGCCGAAATTACCCCGGATGTGATGGAGCGTTTGTGTCGAGGGATCAGCCGGTCAGCTCGTCCAGCTCGACGCCGGTCATGACGGTCGCCGGGTGCGGGCCTGCAGCCACCAACGACTCCGTCCAGCCGTCGGGCCACGGACTGTTTTTGCCGAGCAGGATGATGTTCCCGGGGTAGCGGCGGCTGAACAGCATGGTTGTGCCATACGCCGCCACACTGGTCATGGCTTCCTGGAGAGTCTTGGTTTGGCTCGTCACGAGCGTGAAGCCGGGTTCGTCGCCGACGTTGACCGCCAGAATTCCCGCCGGGGTGAGCAACGCCGCAGCCTCTTGGTAGAACTCCCTGCAGGCGAGGTGGGCCGGCGCTTCGGGGCCGCTGAAGATGTCCAGAATGACGACGTCGAACTTCACATCCGCGGGCAGCTCGCACAGCGCTTCGCGGGCGTCGCCCACATGCGTTGTCAGGTCTGTCCCGGCTGGCAGGGGCAGCTGGTCAAGCACATAGTCCAGGAGTTCGCGTTCAAGTTCCACCGCATGCTGGCGCGATCCGGGCCGCGTTGCCTGGATGTAGCGGGCAAGGGTCAAGGCACCGGCGCCGAGGTGCAGCGCCGTGACGGGCTCGCCGGCGGGCTTGACCAGGTCGATGGCGTTGGCGATCCGGCGCAGGTATTCGTAGAAAACCTCGTGCGGCTCGGCCAGATTTACGTGCGACTGTTCGGCGTTGTCAATGCTCAGCACAAAGGCGTTGGCATGCCACGGGTCGGGCCCGATCACGGCATGCACGCCGTTGGTGCGCAGGAAGCGGCTGGTGTTCGCCACTAGAGCTTGTCCTTCAAGGTGGCGAGGCGGCCGGCTGCCTGCTCCAGCAGTTGTTCCTTTTTGCAGAAGGCAAACCGCAGCAGCGAACGGGTGCGGTAGGCGCCTTCGGGGTGGCAAAACACCGGCACGGGGATGGCTGCCACGCCAATCAATTCCGGCAGCCTGCGGGCCAGGGCCGTGGCGTCGGTGATGCCCAGCGTCGAGGTGTCCGCGTTCACGAAGTAGGTGCCCTGGGACGGCAGGACGTCCAAGCCAGCCGCGCGCAGGCCTTCGCTGAGGATGTCGCGTTTGCGCTGCAGGGTGGCCGCAGCTCCGGTGAAGAAGGAATCGTCCATGCGCAGGCCGGCGGCGATGGCGCTTTGAAACGGCGTGCCGGAGGAGTAGCTCAGGAATTGCTTGACCGTGCGGGCCGCGGCGACAAGTTCCGCGGGGCCGGACAGCCAGCCGATCTTCCAGCCCGTGAAGGAGAAGGTCTTGCCGGCTGAGGAGATGGTGAGCGTGCGCCCGGCAGCACCCGGAAGCGTTGCCACGGGTATGTGCCGGGGACCAAACGTCAGGTGCTCATACACCTCATCGGTGAGGATGACGGCGTCGTACTTGATGGCAAGGCGCACCACCTCGGCAAGCACGGCCTCCGGGAACATGGCGCCCGTGGGGTTGTGCGGGTTGTTGAGGATGACCATCTTGGTGCGCGGACTGAAACTGTTTTCCAGCGTGGCCAGGTCGGGCATGAAGTCCGGGGCGAGGAGGGCGGCGGTCGTGTGGGTGGCGCCGCTGAGACCGATCATGGCGCCGTAGGAGTCGTAAAAGGGCTCGAAGGTGAGGACCTCGTCGCCGGGACCCGTCATGGCCAGGACGGCTGACGCGATGGCTTCGGTGGCACCGGTGCTGATGATGACTTCAGTTTCCGGGTCAAGGGTGATCCCGTAAAAACGGTCCTGGTGTTCGGCAACCGCGCGGCGTAGATCCAAAATGCCCTTGCCGGGCGCGTACTGGTTGTTGCCGTTGGCGATGGCTTCCTGGGCGAGGCGGCTGAGTTCGGCGGGGCCGTCTTCGTCGGGGAAGCCCTGGCCCAGGTTGATGGCCTTGTGCTTGTTGGCAAGGGTGGTGATCTCTTCAAAGATCGTCACGCCGAGCGAGCCGTCCGGGCCCAACAGATTGGCGCCTTGCGCTGTGCGGTGCCAGGGCGTGCTCATGAGTGCTCCTCTATTGGTTCTCTGCTGTGGCTGTGGCTGTGGCCGTGGTTCGGGTGGGTCCGGCCGTCGTCTGCCTTCAATACGTTACCGGCCTCGCAGTCCGGGCCATAGCGAAGGGGCCGGCGCGCAGGACGGGGCCCTGCGCCAGCCGACCGAGAATGCCAATACTGGAGATTGCCAATACTGGTCAGTAGCCGACGGCAACTGCGGGACATGGTCCGAAACAATGGCGCCCGTGTGCCGAAGTCGGCTAGATTCGTGTGTATGCGACGTGCAGTGTGCCCCGGATCCTTTGACCCCATTCACAAGGGTCACATTGAGGTGATTGCGCGAGCCTCCGGACTTTTTGACGAGGTCATCGTGGCCATCTCCACGAACTACGCCAAGAAATACCGGTTTACGCTCAATGAACGGCTCGAGATGGCCAAGAACACCTTCTCTGCGCTGTCGGGGATTATCGTGGAGCCGATGGGGGAGGGGCTGCTGTCCGAGTACTGCCATTCCCGCGGGGTCTCCGCCATTGTGAAGGGGCTGCGCTCCTCGTCGGACTTTGACTATGAGCTGCCCATGGCCACCATGAACCGCCAGCTTTCCGGTGTGGAGACGGTGTTTCTGCCGGGCGACAGCCGCTACCTGCATTTGTCTTCGACGTTGATCAAGGAAGTCCACACCCTGGGCGGGGATGTGTCGGACTACGTGCCGCGCGCCGTGCTGCGCCGTCTTCAGGGCGATGTCGGCCTCGACACCAGGCCCGTGACAGTGGTCCCGCCAAAGCGGTAGCGCCTTCGTACTCTTCCTAAGCGGGATCGTTCCCGGCACGCCTTTTGGCCCTCACGGCGCCGACAATGAAGACGACCACCCCAACCCCGATGATTGCTGTCGATATAAGCCAGGAACCGCTAAAAACGGACACGCACCCCACCGCGAAGATGATGAGACCGATATCGATGCCGCTGATGCCGCGACGAGATCCGGCGGGCTGTTTAGTAATTCCAAGTAATTCGAGGATGGCCATGTCTCCAGCCTCTCACCCCGTAGGGGGCAAGTGTCGCCATAGTCGCCCTGTACCGTGCCGGACCCGCATCGAAGGTGTCCCAAACGCGTGCCGGACCGGGCAGCGCAAGCCGGCTGTCCGGCGTCGTGCATCCCAGAGATCCGTCAGCCGGGAAGGCGCGCCACGAGGCCCCGAGCAAGGATTGCGGGCAGTTGAGAGTTACATCACGCACGGCACAGGGAAATGGGTTCGCCGTGAGGGTGGTGTCTGTCGTAGACTGAACAAGGCCAATTTGGTCTGGTACCGCTCATTTTGATGCCCGGCAGCTTTCGGGCTAAGATGGTGCGTCGGTCATATGTTTTTACAGGAGTTCTCATTAGCGAAACCACGTTGGGCAACAAGTCCAACCATGGCACGCCCCTCAACGTCAGTGTGAGGGAGCTTGGGCGCAGCCCGGGCAGCATGTGGAAGTTCGAGGAACGTATACCTGTGCCGGAAGATTTTGGCACTCCGCTCATTGGCGCGACGCCTGGGTCCATTTTGGATCTGGAACTCCGTTTTGAGGCCGTCCATGAAGGAATTCTGGTGTCGGGCAACGTACTTGTCGATGTGACAGGTGAGTGTTCCCGCTGCTTGGAGACGTTCGAGGATGACCTTGAAGTCGATGTGCAAGAACTTTTCTTCTACGAGGAGCCGTCCGCGGAATTCCTTGAACAGGAAGAAGATCAGCAACGTTGGGTCGAGCACGATTCTATCGATCTTGAACCGGTGTTGCGGGACGCAGTGGTAACCGCCCTGCCGTTCCAGCCGGTGTGCCGGGAAGACTGCGAGGGTCTGTGTTCCGAATGCGGAATACACCTTGTGGAAGAGCCGGGGCACCATCACGAGATCCTGGATTCTCGGTGGGCTGCCCTACAGGGCTTAACCGGCGAAGAAAACTAGCAAATAAGTTTTTACTTGTGGGCACATGCCTGTGAGTTATCGAGAGAAAAGAGTTTGCCGTGGCTGTTCCGAAGCGGAAGATGTCCCGTGCCAATACGCGCGCACGCCGTTCCCAGTGGAAGGCCACCGCGCCTGCTCTGGTGAAGACCATCGAAAACGGAGAGGTTGTTTACAGCCTTCCGCACCAGGCCCGGGTTGTTACCGACTCAGCCGGCACCGCACTGTTCTTGGAATACAAGGGCCGCAAGGTTGCCGACGTCTAAGACGTCCGTGCGGCCATCCGGTCGTTCGAGTTAATAATATTTAGCAGGAGCGTCATGTCCGCAGATCTTCCATCACCGGAACTCACGGACGGACACAAACTGCTGTTGAAGCGTCTCGGTGTCAGTATTGATGCCGGGACGCTTCGTCTTGCCCTGACACACAGGTCCTACGCGTACGAAAACGGCGGGCTCCCCACCAACGAGCGCCTCGAGTTCCTGGGCGACTCCATCCTGGGTTTCTCCGTCACCGACGCCTTGTACCGCGACAACCCGTTGCTGCCCGAGGGCGATCTGGCCAAGCGCCGCTCCGCCGTCGTCTCCACGCGGGCCCTCGCCTCCATTGGCCGCTCCCTGGGCGTTGGTGAATTCATCTACCTGGGCCAGGGCGAACGCCTCACCAAGGGCCGCAACAAGTCTTCCATCCTCGCCGACACGATGGAAGCCCTCATCGGCGCCACCTACCTCACACACGGGATCGAAGTTGCCCGTCAGCTCGTCATGCGTCTCGTGGGCCCGCTGCTGGCCGACGCCGCCGTTCTCGGAGCAGGCACCGACTGGAAAACTAACATCCAGGAAATCTCCGCCGCCAAGCACCTCGGCGCCATCAGCTATGACATCACCGGAGTCGGCCCCGACCACGACCGTTCCTTCACCGCCCGACTGATCATTGGCGGCAAGCACTACGGCACCGGCGCCGGCCCCTCCAAAAAGGAAGCCGAGCGCACCGCTGCCGCCGAAGGATGGATTGAGCTGCAGAAGCAGTTCGGTGAGCCTGCTTCCGGCGATGAATCCGTAGGTTCGTCCGCCGCCGCCGGTTCGGCTCCTGCTGGGAAATAATGCCCGAGCTTCCCGAGGTTGAAGTTGTTCGCCGCGGACTTGAACAGTGGATTGCAGGGCGCCGCATCACCGGGGTCTCCGTGCCGGATCCCCGTTCCATCCGCCGCCATGCGCTGGGTGTGGATGATTTCCGCGGCAATTTGATCGGCACCACCATCCTGGACGTGGTGCGCCGCGGCAAGTTCCTGTGGTTGCCATTGTCCGACGAACCTTCCTTGGCGTCTGCTCCGCACACCGCCTTGGTGGCGCATCTCGGCATGAGCGGGCAGCTGCTGGTGGAATCACCCGATCAGCCGCATGAGAAACACCTCAAGGTCCGGCTTACCTTTTCTCCGCGGGACGACGCACCGGAGGAGCTGCGCTTCGTGGACCAGCGCATCTTTGGGGGACTGTTCGTCACGTCGCTGGTGCCCACTGCGGACGGAATGGCCGGCGGCAGCGGCTCACCCTGGCCGCTTATTCCTGCGGAGGCCGCCCACATTGGCCGCGACCCGCTGGACCCGTTTTTCAACATCGAGGCGCTGCACCAAAAGCTCCGTGCGCGCAAAACCGGCCTGAAACGGGCGCTTCTGGACCAGGGGTTTGTCTCCGGCATCGGAAATATCTACGCCGATGAGGCGCTGTGGGCTGCCAAGATGCACTATGCCAGACCCACCGAAACACTCCGTCGCCCAGACACCGAACGCATCATCCATGCGGCTCGCGACGTCATGGCCAGGGCGTTGGATGCTGGCGGGACCAGCTTTGACTCGCTGTACGTCAACGTCAACGGCGCGTCAGGATACTTCGCCCGCTCCCTGAACGCCTACGGACGTGAAGGCGAACCGTGCCACCGCTGTGCGGGGCTGGGCCTGGCAACACGGATCCGTCGCGACACCTTCATGAATCGTTCTTCCTACAGCTGCCCGGTCTGCCAGCCGAAGCCGCGCAACGCCCGAATATAGCCTCGCCGTGCGTGCCCGGCAACCTTCGCCAGCGCACAGCTCACCAATGGTCAATCGGCGTTGACGTGAGCCAGCATGAAATCACAAAGGGCGGCAGACACGGTGGTTGGGGCATCCTGGGTGACGACGTGCCCTGCGCCGGGGATGAGCAATTCATCAACCCCCTCCGCTGCCGCCCACCGGGGCATCGCCGAGGCGATGTTTCCCGTGCGATCCTGCCCTCCGCGTAGCAGCATCAAGGGAATCGCCGTGCGGTAGTGCTGATCAGGCATGAGGAACTGCGTTGTCGCCTGCCAGACGGCCAGGAATTCAGTCTTGCTCTGCTGGGAGAAGGCGCGTACAAGATCTTTCCGCGCCCGGTCCGTTGCTGCCGAAGCGTCGGCCATGAGCAACGGCAGCCTGTGACGGGGGATGAGCCGCAAGAGGGGCGCGGCAACTTTCAAGCCGAGCTGCTCGAGCCTTGTCAGCGGACCGGTGTTCCACGTTGAGTCGAGCACGGCCAGTGCGGAGTATTTTCGGGGTTCGCGCCGGACCAGACGTTGCGCCAGATTCCCGCCCAGAGAATGCCCAATCAGACCGGGATGGTCCAACCCCAAGTGGGCGATAAGCGCTTCCACGTCCTTGATGAGAAGTTCGGCGCTCATGGTCGACGTGTTGGGCCGTGACGCACCATGGCCGCGAAGATCCACCAGCACGGTGCGAAATCCACTCTCCGAGAGTGCCTGTGCTTGAGGCTCGAACATCACGTGATCGGCGCCGGCTCCGTGGAGAAAGAGCACTGACGGTCCCCTCCTGCCGGAGCTGTCGTGGTCGTCATAGCGGAGAACGCAGCCTTCACGGGCCAGGGAACCGTCGAGAATACGCATACAGCGAATCTAGCAGCCACGGGAATCATGCGTTTTGGTTGCTGCTGTGCCTGTCGCGGACCGGTTTGGGGCCCGGCGGAGCAGGGCTTCGCGCAATATGTCGTGCTGGCGAGTCCGTAGACTTACTTGCATGACTGACTCTCAAGTTCGATGGGCTTACGCCGAGCGAGCTTCCGAGTACACGGCCATTCTTGGGGCAATCGATGACATGCATGAGCTTGATCTGAAGCTCATGGGGCAGTGGGCCCGGCATATTACCGGCCGCATCATCGACGCCGGATGTGGTCCTGGACACTGGACGGACTTTCTTCACAAGCGGGGTGCCGACATCTCAGGCATCGACCTCGTGCCTGACTTCATTGAGAGCGCCCGTCTTCGCTTCCCTGATGCATCATTCCAGGTCTCCTCGCTCCGCGCCCTCGACGAAGCGGATGGAAGCCTGGATGGAGTGCTCGCCTGGTATTCACTGATTCATCTGCGCCCGGCAGAGCTGCCGCCGGTTCTCTCTGAATTTGCGCGTGTTCTTTCACCTCAAGGGCACCTGCTCGTCGGGTTTTTCAATGGCGAATCCGCAGAACCGTTCGATCATGCGGTGACCACGGCGTACTACTGGTCCGTCGATCAGATGAGCAGCCTGCTGCATGATGCCGGGTTCGAAGTCCTCGAAGCCGAAACGCGCCAAGATCCAGGCAACCGGCCCCACGCAGCAATTTGCGCGATCGTTCGGTAGGGGTTCCCTCGATGGCCAGGACGTTGGGCTAAGCAGATCCTGCGCTCACCGTTCGACGGGAGTGGTCATGCTGTCTGCTCGTTTGCCGGCGGATGTTCGGCAACGCAAAACAGGTTGCCTTCCAGATCGGCCAGAGTGGTCCACTGCACGTGGGGGACTTCGTCCAGGACGTCCCATTGGTAGGTGGCACCGAGGCTGACGAGACGGTCTACCTCGGCTTGTCGTGCTCCCCATGGGACGGTCAGGTCCAGGTGGATCGTTTGGCGTTCGGAGCGGGGCTCGGTCATGGGTTGGAAGAACATGCCGAAGCCCCCGGCCCCAGCCGGCGGCAGGTAAACGCTGTCTCCACCGGGTGCGGGCGAGGCGCCGGTCACGGCCGCCCAAAATTCTGCAAGCTTGGCCGGGTTCCGCGCCTCCAGGTTGATTGCACCCAAGGTGATTTTATGCGTCGTCATGGTTGCAACGCTAGCAGGGCCAAGAAGGTAGTTCAGTTTGTTTGTGGGTGTCGATGCAGCATCAGGCTCGACGACGGCGGCGGCTGCCGCGGCGGAGGTGCCGTGGCCGATCCGGCTGCCCCAAGCCACCTTGCTCGGGAGCGGGGGCCTGCCGCCGCTCCCGCCATGCGAGCACCTCCGCTTCGATGTCGCGCGTCGGTGTAACGACAGGCGGCCCGCCCAGCAGCTGCCTGCGGGCTTCGATCACGCGTTTGTTGAAGTCTTCGAGCGCCTCGCGCACTTCGGCCTCGCGTGGGAGCCCGTCAAGACGGCTCTCCAGTTCGGCGTTCTCGACACGGAGCATGATTGCCGGTGGGCCGAGCCCGTGCAAATGCTCGGTCTCGATCTTGTGCTTGATCCACCAGTCAGGGTCGTATGTGCCGCCCAGCCCCGGCAGTGGCTTGCCGGCTCCGGGAAGGTCGTCAAAATCGCCGCGGCGGATCGCCTGCTGGATCGCCGTCTCAACCATGGCCGCCCGTTCCAGGCTGGCCCGGCCGCCGGCCGATGGCCCCCGTTGAGCTTCATCTTCGGGATCGCCACGGTCAACCCGCAGCGCCCTTTCGAGCCGACGGCGGGTCGCTGCCATCCGGGCATCCTCTTTCATCGCACAACCTCCAACTGTGCCTGGCTGCCGTCGGGCCCGCAGAGGTGACAGGAACCGTTCGGCTGTGTGCGTGCCCACAAACCCTTGCTTGGTCAGCTCGGATGATTGAAGCACACATCAATTCTCGCACCAGCGCACGTTGGAGTCACGGATCGCAGCGCCACCGGGCGGACTCGCCTACTTGGTCCGGTAATGTTCCGCCAAGAGCGCCAGACCCTCATCCAGTGACACCGTGGGCACCCAGTCGAGCACGGCCTGCGTGTGCCGCTGGTCAAACCAGTGGGCGGTGGAGAGCTGTTCGGCCAGGAACCGGGTCATGGGCGGTTCGTCGTGCACCCAGCCGCGGGATCCGGCGGCCGTCCAGGCCCTCTCAATGACGGAACCGGCTCCGCGGGCAAGCCAGCCCGGCACCGAATAACCGGGCGAACGCACACCTGCAGCGGAGCAGATCCCGGCAATCAGTTCGCCAACAGGACGCGGCTCACCATTGGTGACAACCAATGCCTGGCCGTGGGCGTGGTCCATGCGTTCCAGGCCGCGCACGATCGCCTCGGCCGCATTGTCTACATAAGTGGTGTCGATGAGCGCGCGGCCGCCGTCAAGCAGCGGCAGCCGGCCGGCGCGGGCACGCTCCACCACGCGTTCCACCAGCTGGGTGTCGCCGGGGCCCCAGACAACGTGGGGCCGGATGGCGGTCACGCGGAATTCGGGGGAGTCCTCGGCCAGGGCGATTTCTTCGGCAGCGGCCTTGGAGCGGGCGTAGTTTCCCCGGGCCAGGTTGGGATTGGCCGTGCCTGCGGAGGCACCCACAATGGAGGAACCAAAATGGGCCACGGACGGTGAGGACACAAACACAAAGTCACGCACACCCGCGTTCTGGGCCGCTGACATGAGCTGGCGGGTGCCCACGATGTTCGTGGAAACAAAGTCGCTCCAGTCCCCGGTGAAGGAAACTTTTGCAGCTAAATGCACGACGGCGTCCACGCCGGCCACCGCTCGGGCCGCCACATCAGGATCAACAACAGATCCCTGCAGCGATTCCCACGGGGACTCAACCGGGCGGCGCTGCAACGTGCGCACCAAAAAGCCGCGGTCTTGAAGCAACTGGGCCACGGCCCGTCCGAGCAGTCCGCTCGTGCCCGTCACCAGGACGCGGCGCTGGCCGGCACCTGGGTTGGTGGCAGTTTTGGAAGAAGTCGTCCTGGAAGAACCAGCCCCGGAGGAAGCGGCGCTCACGGCTTGCCCGCCTTCTCGCCTGCCAGCATTCGGGCTGCCCAGCGGGACAGCTTGGCACGGTCGATCTTGGAATTGTGCCGCACATCGGTGGGCATGGAGTCAATGACGAGCACGGCAGCCAGCGGCACATCAACCGACAATGCGGCGGCCCGGACCGAAGCTGCCAGCCCGGCTGAAGCCAGGCCTGCCCGTTTCACGGGCGGCACCGTCTCCACAATCGCAACAGCGGCCTGCGTGCCGGCCGGACCAACACCAACAATGGCGGCCCGGAAGACAGCGGGCACCAGTTCCGCAGCCTGCTCGGCGGCAACCGGAGTCTTCACGCCGCCGGCGGTGGTCAGGATGTGTTCCATCCGGCCCTCCACCCAGAGTCGCCCCGCGGCATCCAGGTGCCCCACATCGCCGCTGCGGTGCCAGCCGGGGATTAAGGTGCTGAGCTCCTGGGTGATCCACAAACGGTCGTAGCGGGCCTTCACATGCGGGGCGCGCACCAAAATCTCACCCGTCACGCCGGCCTCGGTGGTCGGCTCGGGCACCACAACGCCATCGGCCGACACCGGCGCAATCGCCACCGACGCGCCGCTGACCGCAGTGCCCACGCACACGCCATTGCCCACGCCGGCGGCACGAATGCCCGGCAGGTCAATGTCGGTGACGGGCAGCGCCTCGGTCATGCCGTACGGAGTGTGCAGGGCCGCATTGGGTGCCAGCTGCTGGACCTTGGTGAGCAGGTGCTGGGCCAGGGGAGCCCCCGCTGACAAGACAAGTCCGACGTCGGCCAATGCCTTTTGCTGCGCTGGCAGGAGTTCCGCTGCGGTCGCCACGACGTTCACGAGGGCGGCCGGTGAGGCGAAGACCACGGTGGCGTCGATGGCGGCGGCCGCATTGGCCAGGGCCTGGGCCGTGAGGGTGCGCGGCGCCGTGACGTCCATGTCGGGGGTGACAGTGGTGGCGCCCAGGGCCGGACCCAGCAGGGCGAACGGCGCGAAGCCGGCCACCAGGGCGGTGCCGGCCTCGAGGCGGTACGTTGCCTTGAGCGTGTCGCGCATGGCTGCCAGCCGCCGGTTTGTGTACACGACGCCCTTGGCCGGGCCGGTGGAACCGGAGGTGAACAGCACGGCAGCGTCAGCGTCGGCCGCGACGGGGGCAAAGGCCTGCGCGTTTCCGGCGAGCCGCACCACCCGGCCATTGGCCATGAGCTGCGGCACCGTGGCGGCAACACCAAACAATGCCTTCTTGGCGCCGGCGGTGGCCGGCGTGAAGTCCTCGGCGGCGATCTTGACGCCGGGCCAGTTGTACAACCGGGCACCGGCCAGCGCCCGCTCAATGCCAATCAAGTAGTCGGGGCCGGCACCCTTGATGGCGCGGCTCATGCCCTTGGTGCCCAGCCCCGCGTCGGCCACCACGATGACGGCGCCGAGGCGCAGGCACGCGTAGATCAAGGTTGTCAGGTTGATGCCGGGAGGGACGAGCAGGCTGACCCTGTCCCCGGCCTGCACGCCGAGCTCGCGGAGTCCGGCGGCGAGGTCGTCCACGTCCCGGGCCAGCTGTGACCACGTCAGGTGGCGGGTGGCGCCGAAGCCCGCAAGCTCGCCACGGCCCACGTCCACGCGCGGGCCCCTCGGGGCAGCGGGAGCGGCATGGTCGGCAGTGCCGGCCGGCAGCATGTCGACGATGGCGGTGGTGTTGTCAGATCGGCGTGCGTCCACTTCCGCAAGCATCGGAACGTACTGGGCCGAAGTCTCGCTCCCAGCACCAGTCTCAATGCCAGCAATGGCGCCGGCACCCAGGACGTTTTTGGCCAGCCACGCAAAGGTGGGTGTGGCGATGTCGCGGTCTTCCTGGACCAGGTGGCTTGCGCCTTCGAAACGGTGCACGTCGGCCTGTGGCAGGCGGGTCAGCAGGTCACGCAGGTAGCGGTCGGAGAACACCGGGTCCTTGGGGCCCCACATCATGAACGCGGGCACGCCAAGGGTGCGGATGTCGGAGGATACGGTGTCCAGCGCAGCCCTCGAGGGGTGGCCCTCGGCGGCGGGAATGTCGGCGACGAAATTGCCCACGCCGGCCCTGCGGGACGCAGTTTGGTACGGGGCCATGAAGGCTGTCCGGACGTCGTCGGCCAGGGCAGGCTGCGCCAAACCGTGCGTCACGCGCAGGAAGGCGGACGACGTCGTCGTGCCCCATTTGTGGACGGCGGGGTGCAGGGCAAGCTTCAAGGCAGGGGGCAGGGAGAATCCGGCCGGGTGCACTGCGGTGTTGGTCAGGACCACGGCGGCCAGCTGTTCGCGGTGGCGGGTGGCCCAGCCCAGCGAGATGAGGCCGCCCCAGTCGTGGCCGACGCTTACGACCGGCCCGGTGAGGCCGATGGCGGCGGTGAGGTCGCCGAGGTCGTTGATGCGGTCCTCGAGGCGGCGGAAGGTGCCGGTGCGTTCGGAGAAACCCATGTCGAGCTGGTCCACGGCGATGACGCGCCACGGGCCGCCGGCGGCGAGGGTTGCGGGGGAGGTGGCCCCGGAGAGCAGGGTCCGCCAAAGATAGGACCACGTGGGGTTGCCGTGCACGCACAGCAAGGTTCCGACGGGCTCCATTCCGGTGGCCAGCACGTCGGCCTCATTGTCCAAATAATGCCACTGCCGGGACGTGCCGGCCGGATCAACGGCTGAGGTGGACGGCACAGAAAGGTTCCGCCGCCAACTGCCCTGAACGCCGGGCCACGGCTCGGACTTGCCGCCCGCCGGAGAGTCAAGGTCCAGCGAAGCCACTGCTACCACGCAATTTCCATCATGGCGGTGTTCAGCCCGGAGCCGACGCCCATGCACAGCACGCGGTCGCCGGCGTTGAGGCTCTGGGATTCCTGGGCCAGTGTCATGGGCAGCGATGCCGGGCCCACGTTGCCCCACTTCGGGAACGTGATCGGGACCTTGCCCCGGACCAGGTCCACGGCCTTGATGATGGCATTGGTGTACGAGTTCGAGACCTGGTGGGTGACGTAGCGGTCCATCGAGCGCCAGTTCCAGCCGTCGGTGTGGGCTTCGTCCCACGCATCCGTGACAAGTTCCAGGCCGTTGTCCAGCAAACCCTTGGTATCCGTGAACATGCCGTCGGGCCCGCCAACGCACAGTTCGTGGTGCTGGGTGCCGGCCCGTGAAACGCCGCCCACAATGCGGTGGCCGCCGGGGTGCAGGTCCGCCCGGCCGATCACGGCTGCTGCCGCTCCCGAGCCCAACGTCAGCGTGGCAAATTCCTTCAGGTAGTCCTCACGGGTGGAGGTCTCGGCGTTGAGCCGCCGGAACGTAGTCTCCTGGGTTGCCTGGGCGTCTTCGCCGGCAACAATCAAGGCGTACTGGATCTGGCCCGAATCAATCATGTTGGCGGCCAGGGTCATGCCGTTGACAAAGCCAAGGCAGGCGTTGGCCACGTCAAAGTTCATCGCCGAGGACGGCAGTCCCAGCCCGTGGTGGATTTTCACGGCCACGGAGGGTTCAAGGTTGCGCCGGGTGACGGAGGTGTTGATCAACAGCCCGATCTGGCCGGCTTCAATCCCGGCCTCGGCCAGGGCCTTGGCGCCCGCTTCGATGGCGGCGTCGTCGAAGTCCGTTCCGGGCGCCCACCAGCGGCGTTCCTCCACACCTGCGACACGTTCCAACAGCCGCTTGGAGAGGCGCAGCCGTTTCAGGCTCGGGGCCAGCCGGGTGTCAAAGTCGCTGGACTTGACGACAACGGGAGCCTCAATGCTTGAAACAGCGAGCAAGGCGGTGTTGTGGTGACGAAACGTTGCGTTGCCGATCAAAATCCAGCCTTTTTCTTGTGGTGTTCGGTGTCAGACGGCACCGGAAATCCAGTGACTGTGCCTTAAATCGTCCGGGACTGCCTTGACTGGCCCCCCGTACAGATCAAGACCCACCCTTAACTATGCACCTTGGAGGGGTGTTCGTGCACATGCGCCACTTTGCATACACGCGCGCCGCTCCCGCGTGGGCCGGGGAGATTCACGGTAGATTGGCAGGTGAGAAACAGTCCGGCGCAGGAGAAGAATACAGTTTGCATCTAAAAAGTCTTTCCGTGCGCGGATTCAAGTCCTTCGCCTCGGCCACCACCTTTGACTTTGAACCCGGTGTCACGGCTGTGGTTGGGCCCAACGGCTCGGGCAAGTCCAACGTGGTGGACGCCCTGGCCTGGGTCATGGGCGAACAAGGCGCCAAGACACTGCGCGGCGGCAAGATGGAGGACGTCATCTTCGCCGGCACCTCGGGGCGCCCGCCGCTGGGCCGGGCCCACGTTGCCCTGACCATTGACAATGCCGACGGCGCCCTGCCGATCGACTACGCCGAAGTCACCATCTCCCGCACCCTCTTCAGGGCCGGCGGCTCCGAATACGCCATCAACGGGACCGCCTGCCGGCTGCTGGACATTCAAGAGCTCCTGTCCGATTCGGGCCTGGGCAGGGAGATGCATGTCATAGTCGGCCAGGGGCAGCTGGACAAGGTCCTGCACGCCACGGCCGAGGACCGCCGCGGCTTCATCGAAGAAGCCGCCGGCATTCTCAAACACCGCCGCCGCAAGGAAAAGACGCTGCGCAAACTGGACGCCATGTCCGCCAACCTGGCCCGGCTGACGGACTTGACGGGCGAGATCCGCCGCCAGCTCACCCCGTTGGGCAAGCAGGCTGCCGTGGCCAGGCGCGCCCAGAGCGTGCAGTTTGACGTCCGCGACGCCAGGGCACGCCTGCTGGCCGATGACATTGTGACGTTGGGCACCGCCGTCGAACGTGACGAAGCGGCCGAGCTGGCGTTGAAGAACCGGCGCGAACTGGTGGAGCAGCAGCTGCAGGGCGGCAGGGAGCGGCAGGCCGGGCTCGAACAGGCAGCCGCCGCGGCCACGCCCGTGCTGAACGCGGCCCGTGATGATTGGTATCAGCTGTGCGCAACGCGTGACCAGCTGAAGGCGCTGGGCGCGCTGGCCGCCGAACGCCAGCGACACCTGGGTGCCGCCGACGCCGCCCCGGACCCCAGCCGCGACCCCGACAAGCTCGCCGGGCAGGCCGCCCGCCTGCGTGCCGAAGAGGCTGAACTGGACATGGCGTTGGAGGAGCGGCGCTACGGCCTGGAGACGGCCATGGAGATCAAGGAAGACGCCGAATCCGCCGTCCGTGCCGAGGAACAGCGCGTCCGGGCGCAGTTGCGCGCCACCGCCGACCGGCGCGAGGGGCTGGCCAAGCTGGCCGGCAAGGTTGCCTCCGCCCGGTCCCGGGTTGAGTCGGCCGAGGCTGAAATCGGCCGACTGCACCAGAGCAAGGCCGCCGGCGCCGACAGGCACAGCGCCGCGGCCGAGGAGTTTGCCGCGCTGGAGTCGCAGGTTGCCGGGGTGGAATCCGGCGAGGAACGCCTCGACGCGGACTACGAGGTGGCCGCCGAGGCCCTGGCCGGGCTTGACGGACAAATCCAGGCCGTCACCGAGGACCAGCTCGCCGCCGAGCGTGAACGCGATTCCCTCACAGCCCGCCGCGACGCACTCGCCGTGGGCCTGCTGCGCAAGGACGCCAGCGCACACCTGCTCGAGGCCCGCCCGGCCGGCGTCATGGCGTCCATGGCGCAGCTGATCCGGGTGGTTCCCAGCCATGAAACAGCCATCGCGGCAGCACTTGACGCGGCGGCCGAGGGCGTGGCTGTCAGCGATGCTGCGGCCGCGCTGGATGCCCTTGAACTTGTCAAGAAGCACGACGGCGGACGCGTCACCCTGGTCGTGGCCGGTGCCGGTGCCGGTGCGGGGGAGTCCGTTGGCGGCATGGATCAGCCCGGCGACGAACGGCACCCCAACCGGGAGGTGGCCGCGAAGCTGGCGGCAGCGGCAGGCGCGGCCGACGCGGTGGCGGGTGCCGCCGTCGGACGTGCACAGGTCAGCGGCCCCGCGGAGCTTGACGCGGCGCTGGATGCGTTGCTGGCCGCCGTGGTGCTCGTGCCGGATCTGGCTGCCGCCAAACAGGTCCTTGACCGCGATGCCGGGTTGACGGCCGTGACGGCCCAGGGGGATGTCGTGACGGCGTTTTACCTGAAGGGCGGCTCCGCCACGGCGCCGTCGCTGCTGGAACTGCAGGCCGCCGTCGACGAAACCGAGGCGGCGCTTCATGCTGCCACGGCGCGCGGGGAGCAGGCGCGGTTTGCGCTGGCCGGATTGCAGTCGCAGCGCGCCGGGCTGGCAGAGGCGGAAGCCGGTGCCCTGGCGGCCCTGCACGAGTCCGATGCGCGGCTGGCGGCGGTTGCCGAGCGGCTTGGGGCGCTGGGGGCCACCTTGCGGTCGGCGGCGGGGGAGTCGGAGCGGCATGCCCAGTCGTTGAACGCGGCCACGGCAAATCTTGCCACCGAACAGCAGTCGCTCGAGGAGATTGCCGCCCGGCTGGCCCAGGCGCAGGAGGCTCCCGCCGACGTCGAGCCTTCCATGGAGGAACGCGACACCCTGGCAGCCGCAGCCGCTGCCGCGCGCGCCGTGGAAATGGAGACGAGGCTTTCGCTGCGGAGCACCGAGGAGGCGCTGAACACGGCGCGCAACCGGGCCGCAGCACTGGAACGGGCCGCGGCCACCGAGCGGACGGCCCGGGAGCAGGCTGCGCAACGGGCCAACCGCCGGCTGTTCCAGGCGAAGAAGGCTGCCGCCGTGGCCAAGGCGGCCGAGCACATTTTGGTGTTTGTGGACGAGTCGATTGCGCTGGCCGAGCGTGTCCGGGACGAAGCCGAGGAGCAGCGGGCCGCCCGCGAGGTTGAGCTGATGGCCGTCCGCGCCGCGACCGTGGAGGCTGAGAAGGAACTGGCGAAGCTCACGGACACCGTGCACAAGGACGAAATGGCCCGGGCGGCACAGCGCCTGCGCATTGAAACGCTGGAGAACAAGTCCATTGAGGAGTTGGGCCTGAGCGTCGACCACCTGCTGCGCGAGTACGGGCCAGAGACGCTGGTGCCGCTGGGCCCGGGCGAGGTTACCGACAAGTGGGCGGCGCTGCGCGTTGAAGTGGACGATTCCGGCGACGAAATCCGTGAGGGCACCCCGTTTGTGCGGGAGGAGCAGGAAAAGCGGCTCAAGCGTGCCGAGCGCGACCTGGCGGCCCTGGGCAAGGTGAACCCGCTGGCGCTGGAGGAATTTGCGGCGCTGGAGGAACGCCACCAGTTCCTGTCTTCGCAGCTGGAGGACCTCAAGTCCAGCCGCAGGGACCTGATGGACATCATCAAGGAAGTGGACCAGCGCGTCGAGGAGGTCTTCACGGCCGCCTACGCCGACACGGCCGTGCAGTTTGAGCAGGTCTTTGGCCGGCTGTTCCCCGGCGGCGAGGGCCGGCTGGTCCTGACCGACCCGTCCGACATGCTGACCACGGGCATCGAGGTGGAGGCCCGGCCCGCCGGCAAGAGGATCAAGCGGCTGTCACTGTTGTCGGGCGGGGAACGATCGCTGACGGCGGTGGCCCTGCTGGTGGCGATTTTCAAGGCCCGCCCGTCGCCGTTCTATGTGATGGACGAGGTCGAGGCCGCCCTGGACGACACGAACCTTGGCCGCCTCATCACGCTCTTTGAGGAGCTGCGCGAATCCAGCCAGCTCATCATCATCACGCACCAAAAGCGCACCATGGACGTCGCCGACGCCCTGTACGGGGTGTCGATGCGCGGCGACGGCGTCTCCACGGTCATCAGCCAGCGCATGGACCGCGCCGAATCGCCAGCCTGACTCCGGCCCTCCCCTCTGACGAACGCTCGATCACTTGTGGGTGGTTTTTCGGGAACGCTCGATCACATATGGCTGGGTGTTGTCTAGAACGTAACTACCACGTTGTCGGCCGCACCCGGTGTGGCGCGCATGCGTCTTCCCACGCCGACTGGCCAACAGCTGCCACACAGCTTTTTAAGGGTGCGGGTCCTTTGCGGGCAGCCAGAACAGGAAACTGACCGCGGCAACGGCCGTGGCCATGAGGAATGCCACGCCGTAGGAGAACTCGTCCACCAGAAAGCCGGCGGCGATGGGACCGATGATCGCGCCCAGGTCCGAACTCATCTGGAAGGTGGCCAGCACCTTGCCGCCCGAGCGGTCGTTGCCAATCACGTCGGCCACCGTGGCCTGCTGGGCCGGGCCCATGAGCCCGCTGCCCAGGCCGGCGATCGCTGAGACCAGGAAGAACCAGAACTCGTTTCCGGTGAAGCCCAGAACGCCCATGGCAACGCCGTTCACGGCCAGCCCGGACAGGATCATGGGCTTGCGGCCCCAAGTGTCGGCTAGCTTGCCGGAGAAGGTGAGCGCCACCCCGGTGCCAATCGCGAACACGGCGAGGGAGATGCCCGCGACCTCGGGTCCGGCGCCCAGAGCGGCGGTGGCAAAGAGCGGAACCAGGGCCATGCGGATGCCGAAGGCGGACCAGCCGTTGGCGAAGCCCGACGTCAGTACGGCCCTGTAGGCGGGCAGGCCGAGCGCCTCGCGCAGCGGCAGGATGTTCTTTTTCAGGGCGGCTTGGCCACGCTCATGCACAGGAACGGGGATCGCCGCAGGTAGGAAGGTGGCCACAAGAATCGCCACCAGCAGCAGTGCCGCGGCGTAAACAAGGAACGGCAGCTGCATGCCCAAACCTGCGAGCAGCCCGCCCACCGCGGGGCCGGCGATGTTGCCGAGCAGGAACGAGCCGGAATACAAGCTGGAGACGCGGCCGCGAGCTTTCGGCGGAGCCATCCGGATGAGCAGGCCCATCGCGGCGACGGTAAACATGGTGGAGCCAATTCCGCCCAAGCCCCTGAACAGCAGCAGCTGCCAATAGTTGCCGGCAAAGGCGCAGGCGGCAGAGGAGGCGCCAACAATGAGGATTCCCAGTATGTAGGTGCGTCGTTCACCCATGCGCTCCACGAGCCAGCCGCTCAGCGGGGCGAAGACCAGCCGGGTGAACGCGAAGGCGCTGACCACCACGGCGGCCGCTGCCACACTGACGTCGAAACTCTGGGCGAATTGCGGCAGGACCGGGGCCACAATGCCAAAACCGATGGCGATGAGGAACGCCGCGGCGACCAGGACCTTGATCTCGCGGGGTAGCTTCACAGCATCCGGCTCGGAAACTTTACGGGACTGGGGACTGGTCATTGGCATCAGCTAAGAGTTTGCCACACGCGGGAGGAAGGCAGTCGCTGGCAGCCCCCGTGAGAGACTGGGGGAGTGAACGATACTCTCCTCATCATTGTGTCCATTGTCGTAGGGCTCGCCATCATCGGCGGTCTCATTCCCGTCTTCCTGAAGGCCGGGCGCAACAAGCAAAACTACGTTGGTCCGCGCGACGCCAATGACCCGGCCCCGCTGGATGCCACCGATGCCCAAGGCGGCGGCACCCTGGTGGAGGATCGCCCGGAAACCCAGGTCCCGCCGTCGGACGTGGAAACCGCCGAAGTTGTACCGGAAGCTCCTGCGGCCCCGACGCTCGAGAAGCCGCTGCCCGTTGAAGGCCGGCTGGTGCGCCTGCGCGCGCGCCTGGCGAAGTCCAACAACGCGCTGGGCAAGGGGCTGCTGGCGCTGCTGTCCCGCGACACCATCGATGAAGATGTGTGGGAAGAGGTTGAAGAGACGCTGCTGCTGGCCGACATTGGCACCGATTCCACCATGGAATTGGTCGACACGCTGCGCGATCGCGTGAAGGTTTTGGGTGTCCGCAGCCCCGAGCATGTCCAGGCGATGCTGCGCGAAGAGCTGGTCAAGCTGGTCGATCCCACCATGGACCGCAGCCTGAACATTGAACGCCACGACGGCCGCCCGGCGATTCTGATGGTTGTCGGCGTCAACGGCGTGGGCAAGACCACCACGGTTGGCAAGCTGGCCCGCGTGCTCGTCGCCGAGGACAAGGACGTGCTCCTTGGCGCGGCCGACACCTTCCGTGCCGCGGCCGCCGAGCAGCTGGCCACCTGGGGTGCGCGCGTGGGTGTTCCCACCGTGAAGTCCGACGTCGACGGGGCAGACCCGGCGTCGGTCGCCTTTGAGGCGGTGAAGGCAGGCATCGAGCAGGAAGTTGATGTGGTCATGATTGACACCGCCGGCCGCCTGCAAAACAAGGTCGGCCTGATGGACGAGCTGGGGAAGGTCAAGCGTGTCATTGAAAAGCAGGCAACTGTTGATGAGGTCCTGCTGGTCCTGGATGCGACCACCGGCCAGAACGGGCTCACCCAGGCGAAGGTCTTTGCCGAGGTTGTGAACATTTCCGGCATCGTGCTGACCAAGCTCGACGGCACCGCAAAGGGCGGCATCGTGGTGGCCATCCAGAAGACGCTCGGTGTGCCCGTGAAGCTTATTGGCCTCGGTGAAGGGGCCGACGATCTGGCCCCCTTTGAGGCCGAAAGCTTTGTGGATGCGCTGCTGAATTAATTCAGTAATTTCCCGTGGCGTCCCCGTGCGGGTCGCCATGTGACCGAAAGACGTAAAGTGCCCGCCTTGGCGGGCACTTTTGTTTAACTTTATCGTAACGATTTAGTGGGCTGGGCTGCGCGGGAGATAACGCGCAGGTCACGGAATCTTGGGCAATGGTCCAATGTATAGCCAGGTGGCCAATCCGAGGAATGGTTGCGACGCCCAATGATCCCGGCAAATATGAAACTTATATGTGCAGCCTCTTTCCTTCCCTATAAGGAGTATTGCCCATATGGGTATTTATCGTTAACCGAACGCCTAACACGTTCCGCCCCGATGGCTAGGCCGCAGCCCCCTATTGGTATTCCTGTTACTGCTGTTCGACTTTGTAGCCTCACTTGCGGGGGGCGTTCATGCGCGTCTACTTTTCGAAAAGTGCGTTGAAAGGAACAAAGTGATAGACGAAATAAGGAACCGCGCAAGCGGTCGGGGTGCCCGATCTCTCCGCACGGGCTCAAAAATCTTGGCGGGCGGTGTCGCGGCCAGCATGGTGTTCATGTCCATGGGTGGAGCGAGCGCAGCGCCGGAAGATGACTCCGAGGCTATGGGCCAGGTCATCTCGACCGACTTGCTCACGCTGGACTTGCTTGATGTGGCGACCAGTACTGCTGGCAACCCAAGCAACCTTGGCCCCAACGCCGAACCGATCAACCTTGAGCTCTTGGGTGCACTTGGGTTGGACTTGGGCTCGCTGACGTTGCCGTTGCTTAACGACGGAACCAACAGCGGCTTGCTTGACTTGGGTGCCTTGGGTGTATTGAACAGCTACGCATCTGCGCCGACAGCGACCGAAGCCGCTGCTGCGGCTGGTGCTGTGGGCGAAGACGGTGCGATCGCTGTTGATGGCAACGCAGGCGGCAAGACCGGCAACGCCAAGGTCGACCTGACCAGTCTGCTTGCGCAGCTTGGACTTGACCCGGCGACGGACCCTATCGTTCGTGAACTCAGCCTCGAGATCGGTGCCCTCGCATCGACGGCAACCGAGAATGCTGGAGCTGTCAGCTCCGAGTACCTGGTTGCCGATGCCAAGGTCAACATCGAAAGCCCTGCCGTTGGTAATTTGACTACGGCTGTTGGCGAAGTTGTTGATGGCCTCGGCGTCACGCTCAACGATGTTGCAGGTACAGACAGCCCACTGCTTGGAACGATCACAGGGATTCTGGGAAGCCTGAATCTGGCTGGAATCGGTCTGAGTGACGTAGTTATTGGCTTGGATGGTGTTGATACGGCGCTGAACGGTGTCAAAACGAACCTCATCACCAAGAATGCTTCCGATCCCAACGGCATCGTCAATATTAATCTCGGCACAGGCGTTGTTTCGCTTGACCTCGCCAAGGCCTTTGACTCAGTCAACGGATTGAATGGCCAGGCACCCAACACTGAAGTAATCAATGCTGCAACTCTTGCAGCCGTTACTACGGCTCTTGGGCTGGCAATTGATGACCTGACAGCAACCGTTACCCAGGAAATCAAGAATGCTATCAACTCGATTCGCCTTGTAACTACGGCAACTGTTGAAGCCGGTATCGTCGGAGGTACGGCGACAATTGATGCATCACTTGGTCAGCTTCTCGGAACCGATGCAACGGACCCGATTGTCGATGTGAACCTGACCGGTCTTGGTGCGGGCCTCATTGAGACTACCTTGACGGTGGCGCTCAACACAGTGGCACTTCCCCTGATCAAGGGTGCTGTTGGTACTGTCTTGAACCCGGTACTGGACGGAGTTGGCACGCTGGTCTCCGGCGCGGTGGCACCCTTGGTAATCGGTCTTACCCCGGTCATTGATGGAATCCTTGCAAGCCTGGTCCAGATCACGATCAACGAGCAGCCCACTCCGGGTCTCTTGGGTGCAGAGTCATTCACCGTCAGCGCGCTGACCTTGACCCTGCTGCCCTCGCTGGATGCAGCCAAGGTTAGCTTGGCTACGTCTACTGTGAGGGCTCTGGACACTCCGGTGGTTGTCGAACCGACAATCATTGCAACACCCAGCACCGTTCCGGACGGTGACACCACAGTTGTTACCGGCGAGAACTTCCCGGCCAACACGGACGTCACTGTTCAGATTGTTGACGGATCAGGCAACCCGATTGGTGCACCTGTTACCGTGCTGTCAAACGCCGCCGGTGAAATCACCGCGACGCTGACGGTTCCCGCAGAAACTGCTGCAGGCACTGACTTCCAGGTAGAGGCAACTACAGCAGGTGGCGACGAGGCGACAACCCCGTTGGCAGTTACGAATGATGACAACACCGCAGACAACACAACTGAGAACACTGCTGTGAACACGGCTGAGAATGGTGCCGAGAACACTGCTGTGAACACGGCTGAG
>NZ_JBQSVT010000023.1:0-69723 GCF_052376555.1 Specibacter sp. AOP5-B1-6 | reverse complement strand
TTAAGGTCGCCACGGGACCGCCAGATTCGAATACGATTTGGACGGCAACGGCTAAGGTCCACGCAACGTAGATGATTAGAAGAGCCGTGAATGCGATGCCCCGCAGCAGCCCAACACCATGGCTGGCCATTCAGGCGGCGGCTGTGCCACGGGCCCCCTCGGCAATCTTTACATCGTGTGGTTCGTCCATGTCCTGATCTTAGCCAGTCGCCTTAGATGAATGGGCGGTCCGAACAGTCTCGCTGTTTGAGGATGCCCGGCATAGACATTGACGTCAAGGAATTCAACTCCCACACATCCCACCCTGATTCGAAAACTACCTGCCCCGCAAGCGGAATCTCTCGTGGGAAACTATGTTGGGCATCATGATTTTCGTATTCTTGTGCTTCGCGGTGGAACCCATGCTGTAGCGTCGGGTGAAATCGATACTGGGGGAGAAAAATGAAACGTGTATCATTTCCGCTCGTTGTGGCGGCGGGCCTTGCTGCAATTCTACTGAGCGGCTGTTCAGGCGAGTCGGGGCTCAAGGCTCTGGACAGTGCAGCTACGCCCGACGACACCCTGCCTGCATTCGTCAGCTTGCAGGAGCAGGTGGACAGGGACAGTTCGCGCCTGCTCGCCACCAGAGACGGGGTACGGTACTTCGCGCTGCAGAGCGACGATGCCAGAACCACCTGCTTGGCCGTTGTTCCGCCAGGTGAGGGTCCCGACTGGCAGGTTGGTTGCAGCGACGCGAGACGAAGCGGTGAAATTGTTAATATGTCGTCATCAAAAGAACAGTTGTCAACGATTCTTTTAGGGGATGACTCCGACACCGGAAAACTTGAACCGGGATGGACGAAGATCGCAGACAACATTCTCGTTCTTGACCTCTAAAAGCTCGCTACTTACGATGCCATTTCACCCGTGATTGGTCGAGCCGCGCCCGTTCCGTAGGGGAACGACCTACGGGACTGTCTCGTCTCCCGAATTACCGCTAGTGAGATCCAGTGTTTGTGCAGACTTTTCCGAAATGGCATGCGCAGAACCAACCGATGACGGAGGAATGGCGCGCTTTCGGGCCATTTCTGGGTCTTGCTTTTCAATAATTGGATCATATGGCCAGGGAGCGTCGTCGCGGCTGCCAACAACAGTCCTTTAAGACCAGTCCCGTGTTTTGTTCGGTGAGCGGGCGCCCGTTATATGGGACAGAATTTCAGGCCCACAGGAGCCCATGCATTTGACTCCGACAATGCCGGCCCATCGCTCGCCAGTGCTCACCTTGTTCAAAGCAGTTGGTCGTCTCATTTGGGATCGTAAGTCGCGATTTCCATCGACGACGATGCGCATCCTGGAAAAGCGAGACGAAACTGGGAATTTCGTTGGCGACAGGCAGCTTGGGATCCAACATTAGTGAAATTGCCGGACAGGGATCAGATGAACGCCGTCACCATTGCTTGTACGAACTCTGGCAGATCAACGGTCGTTTTGCCGGTGATCAGCATCCAACCCTGTTCCGGACAGAACTGCACGTCCTGATCGGCCCATCGGGCTCCCGCGTCGATAATCTCCTGGGTCAGGCCGGGCCAACTGGTCACCACTTTCCCGGCAAGGACTCCGGCGTCCACCAGAATCCCCACCCCGTGGGAGATGGCAGCGACCGGTTTGCCCGCAGCGACAAAATCAACCACAAGACGCAACGCCTCCGCGTTGGCCCGCAATGCGTCAGCGCTTTCTTCGCCACCGGGCAGCACCAAGGCGGCGTAGTCGTTGACAACCAGGTCGCCGGCCAGCAGGTCAACAGCGAAAGTTTCCGTGGCGGGCACCCCCGCCATCACTGCCACCACCGGATCGACGTCCGTGGACACCAGCTCCGGGGTTCCACCGGCCGCCCTCACCGCCTCCCAGGTCGCGATGAGCTCGGAGTGTTCCACCCCGCTGGGCGCGACGAGAAACACGATCTTCTTGCCATTGATCTCATTGGTCACCGAACTGCGCCTCCCGCATCGATCGCGCTCAGCTCCTGATGGAGCCCCTGTTCCGGAACCAGCCCACCGCGGCCGTGGCAACAAACAAGACGATGCCAATAATGGCCAGCCAAACCAGGCCCTTGATCACGAACCCCAACAGCGTCAACACCAGCCAAATGACCAACAACCCGATTATCAGTCCCACAGCGATCCCGCCCCTCTCCACATTTTTCTCTGCCACATTCACGCAGCCCGGCCAATTCCCGGGCGGTTGACTGCCGCTTGTATTCCAAGGCTAGGCCCCGGGCATGGCCCTGACAACAGGCAGGCAGGCACACAGGTCCGGATGCCGACCGGGCAGCCCCAGTCCTACGGGCCCGCGTATGAACGGCGGCAGGTGGAAGACGGTGTAACGGCATCTGCGCCGTCGGACCTTGTTCGACATGGCGGACTAATTCTCGGCGTCTTCGCCGTTCGCAGCGGGCACGTCCTGCGGCAGCGCCTCGTGATGCGCACGGCCGTGGCTCCGGCGGCGCTCTTTCATCCCGGCTTCGAACAGGTGCCGTTTGCCGTCAACCAGGCTGTCCCGCGCCCGCTGTTCGGCGGCCTTGAACTCGGAGTAATACCCGTCGTCATATTCTTCAACCAACTGAAAGGTCCACCGCCCGCTGGCGATGTTGCGGCCTACAATCCGTTGGTCGATGTCGTTGGCCAGTTTCTGGTGGCCGGCGTCCCGCAACATGTCCACGGCTTCGCCCAGCGCCAGGTCGGCAGTGCCGGTCAACCGGTGAAAGCCATAGAGCAGGCCCCGTGCATGCTCCACCACTTCGAGCGCTTCAGAAAGTTTCCCCAGGGCTTTCACTGTTGCGTCGCTGACGCCGTCCGGCGGCCGATGGGCCGCATCCGGACCGTCGTGCGGCGGCAGGGCGTGCGAGTCCGGCACGGGCTAGGCCCTTTTCCGGGCGGCTGTTTCACCGCGGCTGGTCTTGGCCGCAGTCTTGGCCGCCGCGGTCTTTTTGGCGGCCGGCTTCTTCGCCGCCGGCTTTTTCGCTGCGGTCTTTTTGGCGGGCGATTTCGTCGCTGGCGGCTTCGTCGCTGGTGATTTTTTCTTGGGCTCCGCCGCCGGCTGTTCCTTTCCCGGCTTGTCCTGTTTGTCGGCAGCTGTGCCAGCTCCGCGGGTGCGCTTTTGGTCGACGCTGCGCTTGAGCGCCTCCATCAGGTCGATCACGTTGCCACCGCCGGAACCACTGTCTTGAGTCGCTGCTTCCTTGTCGCCAAACGTGGCCTCCGTGTCCAGGGAGTCGCCCTGCTTGAGCTTTGCCTCAATCAAGGTCCGCAGTTCCACCTGGTAGTCATCCTCATATTCGCCCGGGTCGAAATCTCCACGGAACTGGTCCACCAGAGCTGAGGACATCTTCAGTTCCTGGGCGCTGATCTTCTTCTTCGCAGGTGTCTTGAGGAAATCGGTGTCGCGCACTTCGTCACCCCACAGAATGCCTTGCAGGAGCAGCACCTGCCCCCGGACCCGCAGCGCACCCAGCCGTGATTTCTGCCGCAGGGCAAACTTCACCACGGCCGTCAGCTCCGTGTTTTCCAGTGTCTTGACCAGGAGGGCATAGGCCTTGGGAGATTTGGAGTCCGGTTCAAGGAAGTAGCTGCGCCCCAGCATAATGGGGTCGATTTGTTCGTTGGGGACGAACTGCACCACCTCAATTTCGCGGCTCTTTTCCGCCGGCAGCGATTCCATGTCTTCCTCGCTCAGGACCACCGTGCGTTCACCGTCGTCGTACGCCTTGTCAATGTCGTCGTAGTCGACCTTTTTCCCACACACCTCGCAGCGGCGCTGGTAACGGATGCGTCCGCCGTCGGCGTCGTGGACCTGATGCAGGTTCACATCATGGTCCTCGGTTGCCCCATATGCCTTGACCGGGACATTGACCAACCCGAAAGCTATTGAACCAGTCCAAATTGATCTCATATTGCCAGTCAAGCATCATCATCGGGCTGGCGCCAGAGCAGGCATCCGGCCACTGAAGCCCTTCCACGTCTGGCCGCCGGCCACCATGGCGAGGTTGGAAGTGTTGGCGGGGTGGCCAAGTCTGCGTCGGGCGGACACAATGAAACCAAGCACCCAAAGGAGCCGCCCCGTGTCACGTTCCACTGAACAGCTGGTCGACGTCGCCGGCCGGCGCCTGAAAATCAGCAACCTGGACAAGGTGCTCTACCCGGAAACCGGCACCACAAAGGCCGACGTGCTTGGATACCTGGCCGAGGTTGCCCACGTACTCATCCCCCAGGCGGCTTGGCGGCCGGCCACACGCAAACGCTGGGTTAATGGGGTGGGCACCCCTCACGAACCTGGGAAAGTCTTCTTCCGCAAGGATCTCGAGGACTCGGCCCCGGACTGGGTCCCGCGGCAGAAACTGACCCACAAGGACCATGTCAACCATTACCCCCTGGTCAACGAACCTGCCGTGCTGGCGTGGTTCGGCCAGCTGGCCGCCTTGGAGATCCATGTGCCCCAATGGCGGTTCGGTCCTGACGGCAAGCCTGCCAACCCCGACCGCCTCGTCCTGGATCTGGATCCCGGCGACGGCTCTGGCCTCCCGGAATGCGCAGAGACGGCGCTGTTGTGCCGAGAGCTGCTCACCGGCATGGATCTGGAGGCATTTCCGGTCACCAGCGGATCCAAGGGCATCCACCTTTACGTGCCACTGGACGGCAGCCACACGGCGTCCGACATCTCCGAAGTCGCGCATGAACTGGCCACGTCCTTGGAAGCCGACCATCCGCATCTCGTCGTTTCCGACATGAAAAAGTCACTGCGCACAGGCAAGGTTCTGGTGGACTGGAGCCAGAACAGTGAAGCCAAGACCACCATCTGCCCTTATTCGCTGCGGGGCAGAAGCCGCCCCACCGTCGCCGCGCCACGAACCTGGGACGAAATCGCTGACCCGCAGCTCCGCCAACTGGACTACCGGGAAGTCCTGGCGCGTGTGAAGGACGGGATGGACCCCATCGGAGCCCTTGGCTGGCAGCACCCACACGGTAGTGACAGGCTGGAGAAATACCGCTCAATGCGCGACGCCGGCCAGACTCCCGAACCTGTTCCGACCGACCCTGCGCCGGGAAGCCAGTCCGAGGCGCCGCGCTTCGTGATTCAAGAACACCACGCGTCCCGGTTGCATTGGGACTTCCGCCTGGAGCACTCCGGGGTGCTGGTTTCCTGGGCCGTGCCGAAGGGCCCACCACTGGACTCCGGCAAAAACAGGCTCGCCGTCATGACCGAGGACCACCCCCTGGGCTACGGCACCTTTGAAGGCACCATACCCAAAGGACAGTACGGCGCCGGGGACGTCACCATCTGGGACACCGGCACCTGCGTGCTGGAAAAATGGCGTGAAGGCAAGGAAGTCATCGCGGTCCTGCACGGAAAATCGGATGGCGGGCTCGGCGGCGTCCCCCGCCGCTATGCGCTGATCAACACGCCCGGCATGAGCGACGGGAAGAAAGCGGAAGACTCGAAGAATTGGCTCATCCACCTCATGAAGGAACAGCCCGGGCCCGGCAGCGCAACAGGCGGCACACCCGGCACCAAGGCGGGCAGGACCGGCGTCGACCGTGCCACCGGCACCAGCCCGCGCACTCCTGCACGGCATGCGGGGCGGAGTGCGGAAAGGCAGCCGTGGGACGGTGAAACGGCGCAGCTGCCTGCCCCGATGTTGGCCACCGCCGGCACGCCGGGCGACCTCGATCCCGAGCAGACGTGGAGCCTTGAGATGAAGTGGGACGGAATGCGGGCCGTCGCCGGGGTGGCGGGCGGGGCGGTGCGGCTGACCAGCAGAAATGGCAACGACGTGACGTCCACGTATCCTGAGCTGCAGGAATTGGCTGCCCTGGCCGCCGCCGGATCCGTGTTCGACGGCGAGATTGTCGCCCTGGATGCCGCGGGCCGGCCGGACTTTGGTCTGCTGCAAACCCGCATGAAGCTCACCTCCAAGCGCGACATTGAGAAGGCGGTCCACAAGGTCCCGGTGCAGTTGATGCTGTTCGACGCCCTGCAGACCGGCGCCCGCAGGGAAGACGGCGCCCCGCAACCCTTGCTTCAGGAGCCGTACAACAAACGGCGCGAAGCACTCTTCGCTGCCGTCACGGAGGGCCAGCACATCCACCTGCCGCCGGCCCACACCGGAACCATCGAGGAGGCCATGGCCACCAGCCGCGAACTCGGGCTGGAAGGTGTGGTGGCCAAGCGCACCGACGGCAGATACCTTCCGGGCAGGCGCAGTCCGGGCTGGCTGAAAATCAAGGACGAACGCCACCAGGAAGTCATCGTGATCGGCTGGCGCAAGGGACTGGGCCGGCGCAGCGGCTCCCTGGGCTCGTTGCTGCTGGCCGTGAACGACGGCGGCCGCCTCCGGTATGTGGGCAGGGTCGGTTCGGGGTTCTCCGACCGGGAGTTGCAGGATGCCGCGGCGCGACTGCAGAAGATTGAACGGAAAACCCCGCCCGTGGACGGCATCCCTGCCGCGGAGCGCCGGGACGTTGTCTGGACCACGCCCAAGTTTGTGGGCGAAGTGAAGTTCACGGAGGCCACGAAGGACGGCAGGCTCCGCCATCCGGTTTGGCGCGGCTGGCGCCCGGACAAGTCAGCCGGGGACGTTCGGTGGGAGGCTGGGGCCAGCGGTGGGGAGCCGGTCCCCCACTGACGCCCGTTTGCCACCGTCAACGGAGCGGCTGCTTCCGCTGCTTGATTTGTGTAGGCTGCGGCAGTTGCAAATTTGGGCTGTTGTGGCCCGTCCGCGGATGGGTTCATCGTCATGCCTTCAGACCCTCGCTCAGATGAGGGGCTGTTTCGACGAACCCTCGCTTAGATACGGGCCACCGTTTCCGTTCCTGTCCTTTCGGAGGTGATTATCGGACCGGTCAGGCGGAACTTTGGTGCACCTCTCGCAGGAACGGCTCCAGTCTTCTGTGTCCTGTCGCGGTTCCTACGGCATCAATTTTGAGCGATTCGAGGAAAAAGCGCGTGAGATTGCTGGCCCGGGGAGAAGTTCGATCGGCCGCCCACTGGAGCGGCCGCTGGATCCCTGGCTGGATGCGGAGGATGCGCCGGCGGCGACCAACGACCCTGAACGCAAGTTCTTCAAGTTCGCGGTAGCTGAGGGTGTCCGGACCGCCAACATCCCAGCTCGTTGACGGTTCGGCGAGATGCCCGACGATGAAGTCTGCGAGATCTGCACCATGGATCGGATTGATTTGCGCGGCACCGTCCCCAAGTGTGAACCCAAGGCCCTTTCTCGCCAAGTGCAGGAAATCGGAGACATCAGAGAAATAGCCAGACGGGTTGACGATCTGGCCAGCCACGCGGCTGCGCCGCAACGATTCCGAAAACGCATGCTTGGCGCGCATGGTCAGCGATGTGCCGCTCTCGCAGTTCAATACGTTGACATAGAGGAAGGACGCCGCACCGTTGCGCTCCGCATCCTCGAGCAGACTCAAGTTGCCCAGAAAGTCGATGTCCCACGGGCTCGCGTTCTGCCGGGTGACCCCCAGTGCCGAAACGACGCGGTCGGCACCTGCGCAGGCGTCCCGAATCGTCGTCGGGTCCGAATAGTTGACAGTTTTCCACTCGGCGACGCGCCCGCGCAGCGATGGTGCGCCAAACGGGCCTGGGGCTTGCGCCGATTCCTGGGAGCGGACCAGTGCGCGCACCCGATAGCCTTCGGCGTCGAGCGCCTCCACGACATGACGGCCCACATAACCAGTGGCTCCCGCAACAACGATCGTCTCGTTCATTCCACCCACCCTCCTTGACAGCCCGCCACACACATTGAGTCTGTGCCCCGCGGGAAGCCTCGTCAACCGTTCTCCGCGCCTCGCGACCCAGGGGCCGGCCTGCACCACCATCGGGCCAAGTCGCAGCAGGCAAGGATGCGCAATGCCACCCCGTAGACTTGGGAACCGATTGAGGGAGATGGATGACAGCGGACGTCTTGGACAGCCCACTAAATTCTGTGGTTGTCGCGCAGAGTCCCTGGCGACGGTTCTGGGCGGTTCTTGGTGCTCCGCTTCGGGGTGAACTTCGTTGGGTGAGCATTCTTGCAGTGCTCTCCGTGGCGGTTTATTCGACGATGTCGCTCCTTCGCTACAGCACATTCCGGTCCTCCGGGTATGATCTGGGAATTTTCGATCAGGTGGTCCGTCAGTACTCGGCTTTCATGGGGCCATACAGCGAAATCAAGGGCCTGATTTACAACATCCTGGGAGACCATTTCCACCCCGTAATCGCCGTGTTGGGGCCGTTGTACTGGCTCTGGAACGACCCGCGCATGCTCGGCATTGCCTTGGCAGTGCTGGTAGCGTCGTCGATCTTTCCCGTCTACCTGTTCTGTCGGGAAAGGCTGGGCCAAGGGGCATCCTTGGCGGTTTCCGGAGCTTATGTTTTCTGGTGGCCGATCCAGGGCCTGGTGAAGTTTGACTTTCACGAAATTGCCTTCGCCGTGCCACTCATCGCTTGGATCATCCTCGCCCTGGACCGCAACCGGTATGCTGCCGTCGCAGTTCTCTGCCTCGTACTGCTCGGGGTTCGTGAGGACATGGGGTTCATGGTCATGGCCATCGCCATGCTGGTCGCCCTGCGCCGGCGTTGGAAGCTTGCCCTGGCCATTTTTGCCACGGGAGCAGTCGGTTACTTGCTCACAACGGGCCGCCTTATTCCGCATTTCAAAAAATCGAGCAGCTTCGCGTACTGGCAGTACTCCGATTTGGGCCCAACCATGGGTACCGCGATTTCCTTTATCGTGACGCATCCGCTCAAATCGGCGGCCATCCTGTTCGACAACACCACGAAGCAATTCCTGTGGGCGGCTCTATTCATTCCACTGGCGCTGCTGCCCTTCCTGTCCCCCTATGTGCTTCTAGCAGCCCCGATTATTGCCAGCCGCCTGCTCAGCGACCAGCCAGGCACCTGGTCCACAGCCTTTCAATACAACGCCATCTTGGCTCCGATCCTTGTCCTTGCCGCCGTCGATGTCCTCACCAAACTCGTCAACCGGTTTCCGCGCCTGCAGCGAGCCAAAGTGTGGGCACCCACTGCATTTGCCGTTTCAGTTGCTGCAGGCATTGCCTTTATCCCCGGGCTCTTCCCCGTCCACAACCTCGTGACAGGGAAAGCGTGGGAGTACACGGCACACATGGCCGCCCAACAGCGGGTGGTAAATATGATTCCCTCCGGCGTCTGCGTGGAGGCCGACGACAGGCTGGTGCCCCACCTGACGAACCGGACCAATGTGGGCATGCTCGGCCGGCAGGTCGACTACGCCAGCTGGGCAGTCATCGACTTCACCCAGGCTGACACCGGTGGAGGCGGAGACGGCAATTTCACACCCTTTGACGCACTCCAATTCAAGGAATACTACGGTTTTCGCGTCGTCCACGAGGACGATGGACTCATGGTCCTCCACCGCCCTTACCTGCCCGGCCGGGACGCACCTGACTTCTGTTCCTCCCCCTACCAGTCCGGACGCAACGAATGATGACAGTCTTGCCCGGATTTCACCGTATGCCTCGCATCCGGACCATCCCTTCCCTTGCAGCGCTCGGTCTCGCCTTCCTTTTGATGACCGGGTGCGCCACACAAACGCTCACCCCGCTTGACGTCTCCGGCGTGCAACGGCTCACGACAGCCGAAAGATTCACGGTGTCCGCAGACGGCAATTATCACGGCTGGTGGGATGAGGAACCGCTGCCCGGCCAACCCACCAACCTCGTCATTTTCAGCACCACACAAAACACCGTTATCCAACGAATCGGCTCCCCGCAAGAGCTCACGGGAACGAACTTGGAAACCCTGCAGAGCAGCAAATGGGCTCCCAACGTCATGCTCGTCCTGGACCCGGCACGAAACCGCATCATGGCAAGCTTCAGCGTTGACACCAAGGGCCAGCCAAGCAACGATTCTGTCCTTCAAATGACCATCACCGGGTACGAAGGCTGGTGGAACGGCACCCCCGAGGACGGCGACGTCGCAGGTCTGCCCAATGAAACGGTCCAGATCAACACCCGAACCAACACCGTCATCGATAGTTTCAACCGCACGACAAAGGGCAGCAACATCAACTACACGGTCCACCCTGACCCCGCTTGGCCGAAGGATTCAATCATCATTGTCGACACAGCCACCAACAAAGTCGTGGACAGCTTCCCCGTGGACGAAACCGGCCGGCCACTGCCTGACCAATAGCCATTAAAGCGCAGCGTGCACGCCAAATCCCCGCCACCCCGGGAATCTGCAGCGCCAGCCAGGGTCAGTCGGATCCCATCGCCCGCGCAATGCAGCCCCTACCATGCGGTTCACGCGGGCCCCTGCCGACTGTGTGATTTTCCCGGGCCGGGGACGTAGTCTCGAAGCAGGCAGTCAACAAAAAGGAAAAACAATGGCAACCATCGACCTGAACAGCGATGTCGGGGAGTCGTTTGGCAACTGGACGTTCGGGGATGACGAACGAATCATCGAATCCGCCTCCAGCGTCAACGTCGCCTGCGGCTTCCACGCCGGCGACCCAACCACCATCCGGGCAACCGTCGCCGCCGCCCAACGTGCCGGCGTCGCCATTGGGGCGCACCCCGGGTACCGCGACCTGGCCGGCTTCGGCCGGCGTTTCATCGACATGGCGGCTGCCGAACTGACCAACGACGTGATCTACCAGATCGGCGCCCTGCAGGCACTCGCGGCGGCAGAAGGCGCCACGGTGCAATACGTCAAGCCCCACGGCGCCCTCTACAACACGATTGCCAAGAACCCGTCGCAGGCGCGCGCCGTCGTCGACGCCATTCTGGCCGTCGATCCAACCCTGCCGCTGGTCGTCCTGCCGAACTCCGAAATCCACCGGGCGGCGCAGCTGGCCGGCCTCCGCGCCATCCCCGAAGCCTTCGCCGACCGCGCCTACAATCCCGATGGCAGCCTGGTCCCCCGCACGGAGCCCGGTGCCGTGCTCACGGACGTGTCCGCCGTCGTCGCACAAAGCCTCCGGCTGGCCCTCAGCCGGGAAATCCAGGCGGTCGACGGCAGCATCCTGCAGGTCTCCGCCGAGAGCATCTGTCTCCACGGCGACACCCCCGGAGCCGTCGAGATGGCCGCAGCCGTCAGGCAGGCACTCGCCGGTGCCGGTGTGGCAATCCAGAGTTTCGTGTGACACCCACCCCGCACATTGCTGGCATCCGCCCGGTGGGTGACCGTGCCATTCTGGTCGAACTCCCCGGCCTGGACGCAGTCCTCAGCCTCCGTGCCTTCCTCACCGACCAACCGGAGGAAGGCCAGCTTGACGTGGTGGCTGCTGAGTCGACGGTTCTCATCACCGCCGCCTCCACCGCCGCGGCCGCCCGCATCGCCCGCAAGGTCCGGGCCGCAGAGCTGTCCACGCCCCAAGGGCGCGACGATGCCGTGGTGGTCATCGACACGGTGTACGACGGCGAGGACCTTGGTGAGGCGGCCGCCTCGGCCGGCCTGACTCCCGAAGCGTTGGTGTCCATGCATTCACAACAGCTGTGGACGGCGGCCTTTGGCGGCTTCGCCCCGGGATTCGCCTACCTCGTTTCAGCGGTGGCGCACCCGCCCATTCCACGCCGAGAATCCCCGCGAACAAGCGTCCCGGCCGGATCCGTTGCCATGGCCGGCCGCTATTCGGCCATCTATCCCGGAGCCTCGCCCGGCGGATGGCAGCTGATTGGCCGGACCGCCGCTCCCTTGTGGGATCCGGCGCGAGAATCCCCCGCGCTCATCAGCCCCGGCAACCGGGTCCAGTTCCGTCCGGTCCGGGAGGTCGTCGCCGCCAGAAACCCCAAAAGTACGACGGCGGCCACCCCCGCCAGCGTCGTGGTGCGGGCCTCCGGGTTGCAGACCACCGTTCAAGACCTGGGTCGGGAGGGCTTTGCCGACATTGGCGTGACAGGATCCGGCGCCCTGGACCGGGCATCCCTGCGCCGCGCCAACCGCCTGGTGGGCAATGACCCCGGAGCCGCTGCGCTGGAAACAGTGCTGGGCGGTCTGGTCCTTGAAGCCGTCCATGACCTGGTCCTCGCCGTCACCGGCGCACCGGCACCCCTGACCATTACCACCGCCACGGGCTCAGCGGACATGGGTGCGGATCGCGGTCAGGACCCAGAAGCACCCTTTGCACTTTCGGCGGGGGAAAGCCTCACCATTGGCCGCCCGGCGTCGGGATTTCGGAGCTACGTTGCCTTCCGCGGCGGCGTCGACGTCCCTTCGGTCCTGGGTTCGCGCTCGACGGACCTGCTGTCCGGAACAGGGCCGGCGCCCATTGTGGCAGGCACCGCACTGCCGGTCGGCCAGCCTTCAGCCCACAACGTGGTTGGCAACCCGGAAACGCCCCCGCCCCCACCGCCGGAGATCACCACATTTCGTTACGTGCCGGGCCCGCGGGCCGACTGGTTCACACCGGAGGCCGCATCAGCCTTCCATGAACAAGTCTGGACCGTCTCCCCGGCGTCCAACCGCATAGGCCTGCGCCTGCTCGGTGATCCCCTGACGCAGTTGCGCGACGGCGAGCTCGCCAGCGAAGGGACGGTGAACGGGACCATTCAGGTACCCCCGTCCGGGTTGCCGGTGTTCTTTCTGGCCGACCATCCTGTCACCGGCGGCTACCCTGCCATTGGGGTAGTTATCTGCCCGGACCTGGACAGGGCCGGGCAATTGGCCCCCGGAGCCCAACTCCGTTTCCAGCCGGTTCCCGACGCCGGTCCGGTGCCTGTCCAGCCATAAATCCTTGCGCGCTCATTTCGCGGGCGGTCATTACGTGGGCGGAAACTGGCAGCGCATTGGAAACGGCAGTGCCACGGAAAGTCTCTGCACATTGGAAACGGCAGCGCCGCAGGAAAGTGTCCGCCGCGGAAAACGAGGCCGGAATGTTCCGTCCCAACCATTGACATCCCGGCATTCCAAACCTAGTCTTTTTTCACCAGACAATATTGAATTTTCATAACGTGAAATATTGTACCGTGGATCACCAACAGCACCCAGGAGCGCCATGTCACCGCAACTCACCCCCGGAGCACCCGCACCCAACTTCTCCCTGCCCGATGCAAGCGGCAAACCAGTCTCGCTGGCCGACTACGCCGGTCGACAGGTGGTGGTCTACTTTTACCCCAAGGCGGCAACGCCCGGCTGCACCACCGAGGCCTGCGATTTCCGTGACAACCTCGCCGCCCTGCAGGGTGGCGGCATTGAGGTGATCGGAATTTCCACCGACCCCCAGGAGGACATCGCCGCATTCGCGAAGGACTTTGAACTGAATTTCCCGCTGCTCTCAGACCTCGACCACACAACGGCACAGGCCTGGGGCGCGTGGGGCGAAAAGAAGATCAACGGCACCACCTTGATTGGCACGCTTCGCTCCACGATGGTGGTCAATGGCGACGGCACCGTCGAGTCGGCCGAATACAACGTCAACGCCGAGGGCCACGTGGCGCGGCTGCGGACAAAGCTAGGCCTGTAGGGCAGTATTGACAATAGCAATGTGATCCTGTTCACTATTGCATATGCTGAAATAACAGTTCCACGATACGAAACTTACATGAAGCTCGTATAGCCTACGCCGTGGATGCCAGCATTTGATTTCCAAGGACAGCAAACCATGTTGCTGAAACAATTCAATGACGCCGACAAGGTCCAACTTGTCGAAACGCTCCGCCCCTGTCTGGACATCCAGCGGTGGATTGATGAAATCACCGCCGCCCGCCCTTACGCCAGCCTGGACCTGCTTTTCAGCCAGGCCGGGACAGCTGCCAAACCATTCACGGCTGCGGAGATATCCGCCGCCATGGCACACCACCCACGGATTGGCGAGCAGGCTGCGGGCACCAGCACCGAGGCGGCCCTGTCCCGCAAGGAACAGTCGGCCGTTGACCCGGCCAACCGGAACCTCACCAAGGCCTTGGCCGACGGCAACCGGAACTACGAGGAAAAGTTCGGCCAGGTGTTCCTAATCAGGGCCGCCGGCCGGACACCGCAGGAAATCCTCACAGCACTGGACGGGCGCCTGGCCAACACCCCTGAACAAGAAGCCCCCATAATCGCCGCCCAACTGCGTGAAATTGCGCTGCTGCGGCTCAAAGGAGTGATGGACACTTGAGCTCACACGTCACCACCCACATACTCGACACCGCAACCGGCACGCCCGCGTCCGGGGTCGCCGTCGAACTTCATGCCGGCAGCGGCAACGGCTGGACCCGGCTTGCCTCCGGCACCACGGATCCCAACGGCCGGGTGCAGGACCTTGGCCCGGCGCAACTCCCGGCCGGGAACTACCAGCTCCGCTTCGACACGGGCAGCTACTTTGCCGGCAGCAACACAGAAACGTTCTTCCCCGAAGTCGCACTCACCTTTTCCGTCAAGGCCGGCCAGGAGCACTACCACGTGCCCCTGCTGCTGAGCCCGTTCGCCTATTCAACGTACAGAGGGAACTAGTCATGACCAACAACATCATCCTGGGCGCCAACCAGTACGGCAAGGCCGAGGTCCGCCTCGTCAAGATCACCCGCGACACCGCCCGGCACAGCATCGAGGATCTCAGCGTCACCTCCCAGCTGCGCGGCGACTTCGAGGCCGCCCACCTCGAGGGCGACAACGCCCATGTGGTGGCCACCGACACCCAGAAAAACACCATCTACTCGCTGGCCCGTGACGGGGTCGGCTCCCCCGAGGGGTTCCTGGCGCGCCTCGCCGAACATTTCACCGGCTCCTTTGACTGGGTCACCGGCGGCCGCTGGGCTGCCGAGTCCTACGCCTGGGACAGGATCCAGGCCAACGGCACCGGCCACGACCATTCATTTGTGCGCAACGGCCAGGAGGTGCGCACCGCCGTCGTCGTCAAGGACGGGGCCGCCACGCATGTGCTGGGCGGGCTGAAGGACCTCACCGTGCTCAAGTCCACCGGCTCCGGCTTCGTTGGCTACCCCAAGGACAAATACACGACGCTGGCCGAAACCACCGACAGGGTCCTTGCCACCGATGTGGCCGCGCGCTGGCGCTACAACCCGTCCTCGGTGGGCACCCTTGATTTCAACAAGACGTACGACGACGTCAAGGCGCTCCTGCTCGAAGGCTTCACCGAAGGACATTCCCACGCCCTCCAGCACACGCTCTTTGAGATGGGCAAGAAGGTCATGGCCGCCCATGAGGAGATCGACGAGATCAAGTTCTCCATGCCCAACAAGCACCACTTTGTGGTTGACCTGACCCCGTTTGGCCAGGACAACCCCGGCGAGGTGCTCTTCGCAGCCGACCGGCCCTACGGCCTGATCGAGGCCACGGTGGCCCGGGAAAACGGCTCCGACGCCGGCAACGCCTGGGAAGGCATGGCCGGTTTCTGCTAAACGCATCATCGGTGCCGCGCGCCGCCGGGCGCCGGCACCGCAGCAGCACCGCGCCAGCCCCCAAAGCGGGTTGACCGCATTTCACCGGTAAGCAGACAAGGAGGTCCGCTATGACCAGGTCCCAGAGTTCAATGACCAAGCCAGCACGGCCCGAGGACGAGAAACTCGGCCTCGGTGCAAGTTTCGCCTACGGTTTCCAGCACGTTTTGACCATGTACGGCGGCATCATCGCCGTCCCGCTCATCGTTGGCCAGGCCGCCGGCATGGACACGGCAGAAATTGGCCTTCTCATCACTGCCTGCCTGTTCATGGGCGGTCTCGCCACGCTCCTGCAGACGATCGGCATTCCGTTTTTCGGCTCCCAGCTTCCTCTGGTTCAGGGCGTGTCGTTTGCCGGCGTCGCCACCATGGTGGCCATAGTCAACGGTGACGGCGGCATTCAATCGGTGTTTGGCTCAGTCATCGCCGCGTCCGTGATCGGGCTGGCCATCACGCCGTTGTTTTCCAAGATCATCAGGTTCTTTCCCCCGGTGGTCACCGGCACGGTGATCACCACCATTGGGCTGACGTTGATGCCCGTCACCGCCAACTGGGCCATGGGCGGCAACTCCCAGGCACCCGACTACGGCTCCCCGGCAAACATCGGCCTCGCCGGGCTCACCCTGGTCATCGTGCTGTTGCTCAGCAAACTTGGCAACGCCACAGTCTCCCGGCTCTCGATCCTGCTGGCGATTGTCATCGGCACGATCGTGGCACTGGCCTTTGGCATGACGGATTTCTCGCAGGTCGGGGTGGGACCCGTCGCCGCGTTCCCGGCACCGTTCCACTTCGGCATGCCCACCTTCCACCTCGCCGCCATCATCTCCATGCTCATCGTCATCCTGGTGACCCTGGTGGAGACGTCCGCGGACATCCTGGCCGTCTCGGACATCGTCGAGACAAAGGTGACCTCGCGCCGCCTGGGTGACGGCCTGCGGGCGGACATGCTCTCCAGCGCGGTCTCCCCCATCTTTGGCTCGTTCACCCAAAGCGCGTTCGCACAAAACGTCGGCCTGGTGGCCGTCACCGGCATCAAGAGCCGCTTTGTGGTCGCCGCAGGCGGCGTGATCCTGGTCGTGCTGGGGCTCATGCCGGTCATGGGCCGTGTCGTTGCCGCCGTGCCCACGGCAGTCCTGGGCGGTGCCGGCATCGTCTTGTTCGGCACCGTGGCAGCCAGCGGCATTCGCACCCTGTCGGCAGTGAACTACAAGAACAACATGAACCTGATCATCGTGGCCACCTCCATAGGCTTTGGCGTCATCCCCATCGCCGCACCCACGTTTTACGACCAGTTCCCCGACTGGTTTGCCACGATTTTCCACTCCGGCATCAGCTCCTCGGCCGTCATGGCGATCGTGTTGAACCTGCTGTTCAACCACTTCAAGCGCGGCAACTCGGAGAACCCCTCGGTGTTCGCCGAGGCCGCCGAACGACGCATCTCCCCGGAGGTGCTGGGCCTCCTCAAACACGGTGACCGCTGCGAGGAGGGGAAGCTGATCGACGCCGAGGGCAACGAGATTCCCCTGCTGGAGGCGGACCCGCAGCACTGACCTTCCCGCAGCGCTGCAGCCTTGCCGGACTGCAGCCTTGCCGGACGACGTCGGCACCCGCCTCCCACAGGCTGGTGCCGTCGTCGTTCCGGCCGGGTCAGTGACGGCCGGTCACCCGTGGCGGGCGTTGTTCAAGTGAAGCCCGCGGGCCAAGCCGCAGCCGGCGCTGTGAACACTACAATGCTGTGAGGAGTCGCTTCCTTGGGCCAATGCTCGACCAGAGTTTCCGCTTTGTCGACAGCGACCGTCCATGTCGCTGCCATGATTTAGCGCCAGATTCGGCAAAGGCTGTGTGGTTATTGCAGCCCGGCAACCCAGTTCTGCATTTAGAGCCGGCCTGGAGGACCAGGGCCTTGGAATGGTTCGTGAGTGTGCAGGAAACGCCGCTAAAACCGTCCAGATGAGTCATTACCTGTACTCTCACGGCCGTGACCACCCCAAAATATCCATTACGGGCCAATCACCGCCCAATCCAAGCGAAACTACTTGGATCTGGTGCCCCGTTCGACCCAGGAGCCTACGCTCCGCATCATTGACTTCCCCGGCAGCGTCACATAAATTGCGTACAGGCCCGTCCGGCGGGCCAACCTGGATCAGCAGACAGGGCCTTCCCGCAGAGGCAACACTGAGCTGGCACCCTCGCGGTGCCGGCTTTTTTTGGCACCCGGCACCGCGGCCACACCCCCGCCCCGCCCCCTGCAAGGAGCCACCAATGAATTCCCTCTTCACACCAGAACCAGCCACCCCGACCCGCCCACACCGGCTGTGGCTGAAAAACCCGCTGGCCGTCTTTACAGCCAACGAACTCGACGCCGGTGGCGGTGTCGTTGTTTCCGGCGGCGTCATTGCCGAGGTCGTCGGCACCGGAAAAGCTCCGGCCGCACCCTGCGACGAAGTTTTTGACGCCGGCCGGCACGTGCTCACACCGGGTTTGATCAACACCCACCACCACTTCTACCAAACACTCACCCGCGCATGGGCTCCTGTCGCCGATGCGGAGTTGTTCCCGTGGCTGAAAACCCTCTACCCGGTATGGGCCAGGCTGACGCCGCGGGACCTTGAGCTGGCCACGACGGCCGCCCTCGCCGAATTGCTGCTCTCCGGCTGCACCACTGCCGCCGACCACCATTATTTGTTCCCCCGCGGCCTGGAGGACGCGATCGACATCCAGGTCCAGGTGGTGCGGCAGCTGGGCATGCGGGCCACCCTGACCCGGGGCTCCATGTCGCTGGGCGAGGACGACGGCGGGCTGCCGCCGCAATCGACCGTGCAGGACCCGGAGGTCATCCTGGCCGACAGCGAACGGCTGGTTTCCGCCTATCACGAACGTGGCGACGACGCCGTCATCCAGATTGCCCTGGCCCCTTGTTCGCCGTTCTCCGTCACCCGCGAGGTCATGATGGAAAGCGCCGCGCTGGCCGAGAAACTCGACGTGCGCCTGCACACCCACCTGGCGGAGACCCTTGACGAGGAGGATTTCTGCAAGGAAATGTTTGGCCTGCGCACGGTGGACTACCTCGAAAGCGTGGGCTGGCTGACGCCCCGGACGTGGCTGGGCCACGGCATCCATTTTGACGACGCCGAGATAGCCCGGCTGGGAGCCGCCGGAACCGCCATCGCCCACTGCCCGACGTCGAACATGCGCCTGGCATCCGGCACGGCCCGCATCCTTGAGCTGGAGGCGGCCGGCTCTCCGGTGGGACTGGGCGTGGACGGCTCGGCGTCCAACGACGCGTCCAACATGATCCAGGAAGCCCGGCAGGCGTTGTATCTGCAGCGGCTGCGCTATGGCGCCTCCGCGGTGAGCTGCGAACGGGCGCTGGGCTGGGCCACCCGGGGATCGGCCCGCGTGCTGGGTCGCGAAAGCCTGGGCGAAATTGCGCCGGGACGGCAGGCGGACCTGGCCATGTTCACCCTGGACGAGCTGCGCTTCTCCGGTTCCCACGACCCGGTTGCCGCCCTGCTGCTGTGCGGGGCGGACCGGGCCGACAGGGTCATGGTCGGCGGCGTGTGGCGGGTGGTCGATGGGCAGATCCCGGGACTTGACCTGGGCGGGCTCATTGCCGACCACAGCCAGGCCGCCAGGAAGCTCGTGCAAGGCTGATCCCCACCAGCTCCCCAGCCTGGTGCCTCCACCGGGCCCCGGCGGTCCTGCCTAGTTGCTGTTGAGCTCCGCTGAAATGACGGCGGCCGCCGCCGCCAACATGGGCACCGCCCGGTCGGCAAAGGACTGGTCAACACGGGTGACCGGGCCGGAGACCGAAATGGCGGTGGGGGTGGGCGCGTTGGGGACGGCCATGGCGAAGCACCTGACGCCGAGCTCCTGCTCTTCCTCGTCAATGGAATAGCCGCGGCTCCGGATCAGCTCCAGGTCGGCAAGCAGGCCCTCGACGGTGCCGATGCTTTTGGGCGTGGGTGTTGGCATGCCCTGTCGGGCAACAATCCCGCGCACGGTGTCGTTGTCCAGCTGGGCCAGCAGCGCCTTGCCCACCCCGGTGTCATGGGTGTGTGCGCGGCGGCCCACTTCGGTGAACATGCGCATCGAGTGGGGCGAGGGTACCTGGGCGATGTAGATGACCATGTCGGACTCCAGCACGGCCATGTTGGCCGTCTCCCCCAACTTGTCGACAAGGGTTTTCAGCTGGGGGCGGGCCAGTGCGCCGAGCTGCTTGTTGGCGCCTTCACCCAGCCGGATCAGGCGGGGCCCGAGCGCGTAGCGCCGGTTCGGCAGCTGGCGGATGTAACCCAAAGACACCAGCGTGCGCAGCAGCCGGTGGATTGTTGGCAGCGGCAGGTCGGTGGAACCGGAGAGCTCACTGAGGGTCACGTCCCCGCCCGCATCCGTGATGAGTTCAAGGAGTTCAAACACGCGTTCAACGGATTGCACGCCGCCGCCGGTCTTTGCTGCCATGGTCCAACTCCCAAGTCCCTGGACCGGACTGCCGCCCGGTCAACTTATCCACATCGTGAAAACAACGTTTCACCCTCCAAGATACCGCATCATGAAACTTTTCAGAACATCAAACCGCAAGACTTGTTATTCCATAAGATAGATAATAATATCCAGCATACGAGAACATAAGTGATTTCGGACGGCCCACGGGCCACTATGCAAAGGACGTTCAATGGCGAATACAAGTCCCGGAAATTCCATCACCCTGCGAGTCAGCGCACCCTCGCGCTTCACCACCACCAGCGAACTTGCGGCTGCCGCCGCCGCGGCGGGAGCAGCCGTCACCGCCCTGGATGTTGCGGAGTCCCACCACGAACGCATCATCGTGGACATCACGGCCAACACCACGGACGAAGACCATGCAGCACGCGTTTCCGATGCCCTTGAGGCACTCGAGGGCGTCACCGTCCTGCACGTTTCGGACCGCACCTTCCTCATGCACCTCGGCGGCAAGCTCGAAGTTGTCCCGAAAGCACCCCTGCGCAACCGGGACGATCTCTCCCGGGCCTACACTCCCGGCGTCGCCCGCGTCTGCATGGCCATTGCCGACGATCCCGCACTGGCCCGGAACCTGACCATCAAGCGCAACACCATCGCGGTGGTCACCGACGGCACGGCCGTGTTGGGCCTGGGCAACATTGGCCCGGCCGCGGCGCTGCCCGTCATGGAGGGCAAGGTGGCCCTGTTCAAGCAGTTCGCCAATGTTGATGCCTGGCCGGTGTGTCTTGACACCACCGACACGGAAGAGATCATCAGCATCGTCAAGGCCATTTCCCCGGTGTACGGCGGCATCAACCTTGAGGACATTGCGGCACCGCGCTGCTTTGAAATTGAAAAACGCCTGCGCGCGGAACTCGACATCCCGGTCTTCCACGACGACCAGCACGGCACGGCGATCGTGACACTGGCGGCACTGACCAACGCCCTGCGCGTCGTGCGCAAAAAGATTGCCGACGTGAAGATTGTGGTGGCGGGGGTGGGGGCCGCCGGCAACGCCATCATCTCGCTGTTGGTGGCCCAGGGAGCCACCAACATCATTGCCTGCGGGCGCAGCGGCGCCGTGCACCGCGGCGACAACCATGCCGACCCGCACCGCGCCTGGCTCGCGGAGCACACCAACCCCGAGAACTTCGCCGGCTCGCTGCACGAGGCCATGCCCGGTGCCGACGTGTTCATCGGCGTCAGCGGCCCCAACGTCCTGGGCGAGGAGCAGATCGCCGCCATGGCCGGGGATGCCATTGTCTTTGCCATGGCCAACCCCACCCCCGAGGTCGACCCCGTGCTTGCCGCCCGGCATGCCGCCGTCGTGGCCACCGGCCGCAGCGACTTCCCCAACCAGATCAACAACGTGCTGGCCTTCCCGGGCTTCTTCCGCGGCCTCCTCGACGCCGGCGTGTCGGAGATCACTTTCGATATGCTGGTCGCGGCGGCCGTCGCCATTGCCAACCGTGTCGACGATTCTGAACTCAATGCCAGTTTCATCATTCCCAGTGTTTTCGACCCGCATGTGGCCGATGACGTTGCCTTCGCCGTGACCAACGCGGCAGGTTCACCCCTTGAAAGGACGAACTCATGACCAGTCCCGCCTCCACCCTTGTTGTCACCGACCCCACACCGATCCCCCGGGCCGCGGAAATTCTGACCCCGGAAGCTCTGGACTTCCTGGCCGAGCTCAACCGCCGTTTCAACCCCGCACGGATCGAACGGCTGGCCGAACGCACAGCCAAGCGTGCCCAGGTGGCGGCCACCGGCGGACTGGACTTCCTGCCCGAAACCGCCGACATCCGCGCCGGCGTCTGGAAAGTGGCGCCGGCCCCGGCCGCCCTGACCGACCGCCGCGTGGAAATGACCGGCCCCGCCTCCCCGGCCAAGATGGCCATCAACGCCCTGAACTCCGGCGCCAAGGTTTGGCTGGCCGATCTGGAGGACGCCAGCACCCCGCTCTGGTCCAACGTCATCGACGCCGTCCTGAACCTGCGCGACGCCGCCCTGGGCACCCTTGCCTACACCTCACCCGAAGGCAAGGAATACCGGCTGCGCACGGACGCACCGCTGTCGGTCGTCGTCGCCCGTCCCCGCGGCTGGCACCTGGAGGAAAGCCACATCCTGGTCGACGGCGAGCCTGCCTCGGGCGCGCTGGTTGACTTTGGCCTGCTCTTCTTCCACACCGCCAAGCAGCTGCTGGCCAACGGCCAGGGCCCGTACTACTACCTGCCGAAGATGGAAAGCCACCTCGAGGCACGGCTCTGGAACGACGTTTTCGTCTTCGCCCAGGACTACCTTGGCGTCCCACAGGGCTCCATCCGTGCCACTGTCTTAATTGAAACCATCCCGGCCGCCTTTGAAATGGACGAGATCCTGTACGAACTGCGCGAGCACGCCTCGGGCTTGAACGCCGGCCGATGGGACTACCTTTTCAGCATCATCAAGTACTTCCGCGACGCCGGTGCCGCCTTCGTCCTGCCTGATCGCGCCCAAATCACCATGACAGCCCCGTTCATGCGCGCCTACACCGAACTGCTCGTGAAGACGTGCCACCACCGCGGCGCGTTTGCCATGGGCGGCATGGCCGCGGTCATCCCCAACCGGCGCGAACCGGAAGTGACCGCCGCGGCCTTCGCGAAGGTCAAGGCCGACAAGACCCGGGAGGCCGACGACGGCTTCGACGGCTCGTGGGTGGCCCACCCCGATCTGGTGCCCGTCTGCGCGGAGGTGTTCGACTCCGTTCTGGGCGAGCGCCCCAACCAGCTGGACAAGCAGCGCCCCGAAGTGGACGTCACCGCCGCCGATCTGCTGGACATTGCCTCGGCCAACGGCACAGTCACCGAGGCGGGCCTGCGCCTGAACCTGTACGTGGCAGTCGCGTACACCGCCGTCTGGCTCTCGGGCAGCGGCGCCGTCGCCATCCACAACCTCATGGAGGATGCCGCGACAGCTGAAATCTCCCGCTCCCAGGTGTGGCAGCACATCCACAACTCCGTGACGCTGGCCGACACCGGCAACACCGTCACCCGGGAACTGGTGAAGACCATCCTCGACGAGGAAACCGCCAAGCTGCACGGCGAGGTTGGGGATGCGGCATTCGCCAAGTACTACAAGCCCGCCAGCGACCTCATCGAAGAGATCTGCCTGTCGGAGGACTACGCGGACTTCCTCACGACACCTGCCTACGAACTGGCAGCGCGGGCATGAGCCCGGCGCCTTCGCTGACCGCCGCCGACCTGGCAAGGATCGATGCTTCCCTGCAGGCCACCGACGAGTTGCTGGAACGCAACTATCCGGGCGACGACGGATCCCGCCAGCCGGTGCATACCGTCTATGTCCCGGCAGACCGCTTCACCCCGGATTTTGCCGCCGATTGGGGTGGCCAGGCCTTGGCCGCAGCCGAGGGGCACGGCGGGCTGGAGCGCCTCGGCACCCTGCTGGGCCAGGACGGCGGGCTGGCCGCACCCGTGGCCCAGCGCGTTGGCGCAAAGCTGGCCTCGGAACCGATCGAGGACCTGCGCCTGGATTTTGAGGACGGCTACGGCGATCGCGGGGACGAAACCGAGGACGCTGACGCCGTGGCAGCCGGCACGGCCGTGGCCTCGGCCGTCGCAGCGGGCACGGCGCCGCCGTACATCGGCATCCGCTTCAAATGTTTTGAGGCGGCCACCCGGGCCCGGGGCCTGCGCACCCTTGACCTCTTTGTCTCGACCCTTGCCGCCGCCGGTGAACTGCCGCGGGGACTTGTCCTGACGCTGCCAAAGGTCACCACCGTCGACCAGGTCAAGGCGATGGACTTCGCCGTCGGCCGCCTTGAGGAGGTCCATTCACTTCCCGCCGGCCGGCTCCGCTTTGAGGTTCAGGTGGAGACCCCGCAGTTGATCCTCGACGCCAACGGCACCTCGCCGGTCGCCCGACTGGCCCATGAGATTCCCGGCCGGATCAGCGCCCTGCACTACGGCACCTACGACTACAGTGCTTCACTGGAAATCGCCGCGCAGTATCAATCAATGGAGCACCCGGTGGCCGACTTCGCCAAGGAGGTCATGCAATTGGCCGTTGCCGGCACCGGCATCCGCCTCTCCGACGGCTCCAGCAACGTCATTCCCATGGGCGACGGCACCGAAGACGCCTGGCGGCTGCACGGGAGGCTGGTCCGGCGTTCGCTGGAACGCGGCTTTTACCAGGGCTGGGACATGCACCCGGCACAACTGCCCAGCCGCTTCAGCGCCACGTATGCGTTCTTCCGCCAGGGCCTGCCGGCTGCGGCGGCCCGGCTCGCCAATTATGTCGCCCACACCGAGGGCGCCGTCATGGATGAGCCGGCCACCGCCCGCGCACTGGCCAACTTTGTGCTGCGCGGCGTGGAATGCGGGGCCGTTGGTGCCGGTGAAGTTGCCGCGCTGACCGACATTGACATTCCCCGGTTGACCGCTTTGGCGCACCCGCGGCTGGCACCAGCCACTTCCAAGTAAGGACTCAACGATGACTGGCAAGTACTACTCCCCCCGGGGCGGCCTGCCGCCCCAGACCCACCTCACCACGGAACGGGCCATCGTGAAGGAGGCCTACACGGTCATCCCCAAGGGCGTCATGACCGACATTGTGACCAGCAACCTCCCGGGCTTCACCAACACCCGGTCCTGGATCATCGCCCGCCCCATCTCCGGCTTCTCCACCACGTTCTCCCAGCTGATCGTTGAGATCGGCGCTGGCGGCGGCGCACCGAAGGCCGAATTTGAGCCCGGCGTCGAGGGCGTTGTGTTTGTCACCACGGGCAAGGTCAACCTGACGCTCGACGGCGAACTGCACGCGCTGGAGGAAGGCGCCTACGCCTATCTGGCCGCCGGTTCCACCTGGGGCCTGGAGAACATCTCCGGTGATGTGGTCTCCTTCCAGTGGATCCGCAAGGCCTACGAGCGCCTCGAAGGTTACGAGGCCAAATCCTTCGTCACCAGCGACGCCGAGGTGGAGCCCACGGCCATGCCTGACACCGATGGTGCCTGGCAGACCACCCGCTTCACGGATTCCGCCGACCTGGCGCACGACATGCAGGTGAACATTGTGACGTTCCAGCCGGGCGGGGTCATCCCGTTCCCGGAGACCCATGTCATGGAACACGGCCTGTACGTGCTGGAAGGCAAGGCCATGTATCTGCTCAACAACGACTGGGTTGAAGTGGAGGCAGGCGACTTCATGTGGCTGCGCGCCTTCTGTCCCCAGGCCTGCTACGCCGGCGGCCCCGGCCAGTTCCGCTACCTGTTGTACAAGGACATGAACCGGCAGATCCGCCTGACCTGACACTGCCTGCGCGGTTAATGCCGCCGCTCCCGCATTTTGCCGCCTGTACACCCTGCGGCAATATGCGGGAGCGGCGGCATTTTTGCGTTGCCACGCCGCTTGCACACCACCGCTGCCCCGATTCCGCGCCCCCGGTCTTTGCACAGCCCTTGACTACCACGAACAACCTCCCTAGACTTTTCATAAAGCAGAATCTAAATTCCATCAAGTGAAATTATGGAATGACACACACTCGGAACGACGCCGTTCCACGGGAAGGACCCCCAAATGACCTACACAGTGAATTGCTCCATCCTCCTCACCGAGCTGCCCCTGCTGCAGCGCCCCGCAGCTGCCAAGGCCGCCGGCTTTGACGCCGTCGAATTCTGGTGGCCGTTCACCTCCTCCGTCCCGGCAGATGCCGAAGTGGCAGCCTTTGAACGTGCCCTCACCGACGCCGGCGTCCAGCTCACGGGGCTGAACTTCAACGCCGGCGACATGCCTGCAGGCGACCGCGGCCTGGCCTCCTGGCCGGCCCGCACCATCGAGTTCCGCGACAACATCGATGTTGTCGCCGGCATCGGCGGCCGTCTGGGCTGCAAGGGCTTCAACGCCCTCTACGGCAACCGGCAGGAAGCGAGCACCCCGCAGGAGCAGGACGAACTGGCCGTGGCGAACCTCGTGGCCGCGGCACAAGGAGTTGCCGCGATCGGCGGCACGGTGCTGTTGGAGCCTGTTTCCGGCACTCCCTCCTACCCGCTGAAGAGCGCCCAGGACGCGCTGGACGTCATCGCCAAGACCCGGGCTGCCGGCGTCGACAACGTCAAGCTCCTCGCCGACTTCTACCACCTGGCCGTCAACGGCGACGACGTGCCGGCCGTGATTGAAAAGCACGCCCGGGACTTCGGCCACATCCAGATCGCCGACAACCCGGGCCGCGGCGCACCCGGCACCGGGACTCTCCCGCTCGGCGAATGGATCACCCGCAGCCGGGAACTGGGCTACACCGGCCACATTGGACTCGAATACAAGGCGGCAGCCGAAAGCGCCTTCGCCTGGGCCATCCGCGAACCCGCCGTGTAGCCCCGGCCCCGCAGTCCGGCCCAGCAGTCCGGCACGGCAGCCCGCGGATCCCGACGCCCCGGCCCCGGCACACGTGCTGCGCCGCCACCATCCCGACCACCCCAAAACTTTCGACACTTTTCACTTAAGGACATCTCATGAAGAACATCGCAGTCATCGGTCTCGGCATCATGGGTCTGCCCATGGCAGTGAACCTGGTCAACGCCGGCTACTCAGTGTCCGGCTACAACCGCAGCGAGGCCGCCACCGACAAGCTCGCAGCCGCCGGCGGCAGGGGCGCAAGCAGCATTGCCGACGCCGTCAAGGACGCCGACGCCGTCATCACCATGGTGCCTGACTCCCCCGACGTCGAGGATGTTGTCAGCGGCTCGGACGGCGTCTTCGCCAATGCCCGCAAGGGCACCCTCTGGATCGACGCCAGCAGCATCCGCCCCGATGTGGCCAAGCGCCTCTCCGAGGACGCCGCGGCCGCCGGCATCCGCCCCCTTGACGCACCCGTTTCCGGCGGTGAACAGGGCGCCATCGACGCCGTCCTGTCCATCATGGTTGGTGGTACGGCCGAGGACTTTGCCGACGCCGCCGACATCCTTGGCGCCGTGGGAAAGACCATCGTCCACGTGGGCCCCTCGGGTTCCGGCCAGACCGTCAAGGCCGCCAACCAGCTCATCGTGGCCGTCAACATCCAGGCACTGGCCGAGGCCATCGTGTTCCTCGAGGCCTACAACGTGGACACCGAGGCCGCACTCAAGGTGCTCGGCGGCGGACTCGCCGGCTCCAAGGTGCTGGACCAAAAGGGCCAAAAGATGCTGGAGCGCAACTTCGACCCCGGCTTCCGGCTGGCACTTCACAACAAGGACCTTGGCATCGTCACCGCAGCCGCCCGCGAAGCCGGCATCACCGTCCCGCTCGGCGGAGCCGTGGCGCAGCTTGTCACCGCCATGGTGGCCCAGGGCGACGGCGCCCTGGACCACTCCGGCCTCTTCAAGCAGGCGGCGGCACTCTCCGGCCGCAACTGACGCGCCGGCGCCACAACCAACACAGCCAGCACAGCCAGCCGCCCTGCCAACCGCAGGGCAGGCACCCAACGCAGGATCCGGCGTCGAACATCCCACCGCGGCGCCGGTGCCTGCAGCACACCCAAAAACACCCCACCCAGACTTTCCCACACGCCCTGCAAGGAGCACACCATGACTAAAATGCGCACCGTTGACGCTGCCATCCTGATCCTGGAAAAGGAAGGCGCCACCGAAGTCTTCGGACTGCCCGGGGCAGCCATCAACCCCTTCTACGCCGCCATGCGCGACCACGGCGGCATCCGCCACACCCTGGCCCGCCACGTTGAAGGCGCCTCCCACATGGCGGACGGCTACTCCCGCGCCGCCGACGGGAACATCGGCGTCTGCACCGGCACCTCCGGCCCGGCAGGCACCGACATGATCACCGGGCTGTACGCGGCCTGGGCCGATTCGGTGCCGATCCTGTGCATCACCGGCCAGGCACCTGTGGCCAAGCTGCACAAGGAAGACTTCCAGGCCGTGGACATCGAGACCATCGCGGCCCCCGTGACGAAGCTGGCCATGACCATCAAGGAGCCGGGACAGATCCCGGGCGCCTTCCAGAAGGCGTTTTACCTGATGCGCTCGGGGCGGCCCGGCCCGGTCCTGCTGGACCTGCCCATCGACGTCCAAATGGCCGAGATTGAATTCGACATCGACGCCTACGAGCCGCTCACGCCGAACAAGCCCGCCGCCACGCGCAAGCAGGCCGAGAAGGCACTGGACATCCTGCTGGCCGGCAAGCACCCCTTAATTGTTGCCGGTGGCGGCGTCATCAACGCCGGGGCCTCCACCCGGCTGGTGGAGCTGGCCGAGCTGCTGTCGATTCCCGTCATCCCCACGCTCATGGGCTGGGGCTCGATCCCGGACGACCACCCCTTGATGGCCGGCATGGTGGGACTGCAGACCTCGCACCGCTACGGCAACGCCACGTTCCTGGAATCCGACGCCGTCATTGGCATCGGCAACCGCTGGGCCAACCGCCACACCGGAGGCCTGGCCACCTACACCGCCGGACGCAAGTTCGTGCACGTTGACATCGAACCGACCCAGATTGGGCGCGTCTTCTCGCCGGACCTGGGCATCGTCTCCGACGCCGGCGCCGCCCTGGACAGGCTGCTGGAAGCCGCCCGCGACCGCAAGGCCGCCGGCACCCTCCCCGACTACAGCGAATGGGCCGACGCCTGCGCCGCCCGCAAGGGCAGCCTGCACCGCAAGACCCACTTCGACAACGTGCCCATGAAGCCGCAGCGCGTGTACGAGGAAATGAACCTGGCGTTTGGCCAGGACACCACCTACGTCTCCACGATCGGCCTGTCACAGATCGCCGGCGCCCAGATGCTGCACGTCTTTGGCCCGCGCCGCTGGATCAATGCCGGCCAGGCAGGCCCGCTGGGCTGGACCGGACCGGCTGCCCTGGGCGTCGTCCGGGGCAAGCCCGGTGAGACTGTTGTGGCGCTCTCCGGCGACTATGACTTCCAGTTCATGATTGAGGAACTGGCTGTTGGCGCACAGTTCGGCCTGCCGTACATCCACGTGGTTGTGAACAACTCCTATCTGGGCCTGATCCGCCAGTCACAGCGCGGCTTCAAGATGGATTACCACGTCTCCCTGGCCTTCGAGAACATCAACTCTCCCGAAACCAACGGCTACGGCGTCGACCACGTCAAGGTCGCCGAGGGGCTGGGCTGCAAGGCCATCCGGGTGGAGCGTCCGGAGGACATGCCGGCCGCCTTCGCCGAGGCGAAAAAGTTGATGGCGGAGTTCAAGGTCCCCGTGGTGGTTGAGGCCATCCTGGAGCGGGTCACCAACATCTCCATGGGCACCGAGCTGGACAACGTCACCGAGATTGAGGACATTGCCGAGTACGCCGCCGACGCCCCCACCGCCATCCTGGCCCTCCAGGACTAGGGACCCCATGCGCGTCATCGTGGCCCCGGACAAATTCAAGGGCTCACTCTCCGCACCCGACGCTGCCCGGCACCTGGCCGCAGGGCTCCGTTCGGCGAACCCGGCATTGGAGATCGAGCAGGTTCCGCTCGGCGACGGCGGCGAGGGCACCGTTGATGCCGCCGTCGCCGCCGGTTTCACCCGGGTCACCGCCACGGTCGAGGGACCCACCGGCAGCCCGGTTGCGGCTGACTTCGCCGTCCAGGGACCGCGCGCGGTCATAGAGATGGCTGCGGCATCGGGCCTGCACGTGCTCGACGGCGGCACCCTGGTTCCGCTGACGGCGTCCAGCTTTGGCACGGGCCAGCTGATCAACGCCGCCCTGGACAAGGGATGCACCGACATCGTCCTCGGTGTGGGCGGCAGCGCCTGCACCGACGGCGGCGCCGGCATGCTGGCAGCGCTCGGCGCGAAGTTGCGCGATGCCCGGGGCCGGCCCATAGCCCCCGGCGGCGCCGCACTGGCGTCGGTGGTGCGGATTGCGTTGGAGACCATGGATCCCCGGCTGGCCGGAACACGGTTCACACTGGCCAGCGACGTGGACAACCCATTGCTGGGACCGGACGGCACGGCAGCGGTCTTCGGGCCGCAAAAGGGTGCCACCGGCGACCAGGTCGAGGAGCTGGAGGACGCCCTGGAACGGTATTTCCGGGTGTTGTCCAACGAGCTGGGACTGGCGGCTGTCTCCGCCAGCGACCACCCCGGATCCGGTGCTGCCGGAGGTGTCGGCTACGCGGCACTTGCCGTCCTGAACGCTGTCCGCTGCCCAGGCATCGAGGTGGTCATGGAGCTGACGAACCTGGCGCAGCGCCTGCGCGCAGCCGACCTTGTCATCACCGGCGAAGGCAGCTTGGACCACCAAAGCCTGCGCGGCAAGGCGCCCGTCGGCGTTGCCGCCGCGGCACAGCAGGCGGGAGTGCGGGTGCTGGCGGTTTGCGGGCGCACCACGCTCACTGCTGCAGAACTTCACTCCGCCGGGTTCGCCCGCACCCATGCCCTGACCGAGCTGGAGCCCGACACGTCCCGCAGCATGAGCCATGCAGCGGAGCTGTTGGAGCGGATCGGTGCAACCATTGGAACAGAACTGGCAACAGCACCGGCCCCGGCCAATCAAGAGGAGATTTCCCTTGTCTGACACGAACACCTTCGACCTGGTCATCCGCGGCGCCAGCGTCCTCACCCCCGCCGGCCCCGCCGCGCATGAGGTGGGCATCAAGGCCGGCGTGATTGCCGCCGTCGTGCCTCTCGGCACCAGCCTCTCCGGCCGGGCGACCATCGAGCTGGCAGCGGATGAAACCCTGCTGCCAGGCCTGGTCGACAGCCACGTGCACATCAACGAGCCCGGCCGCACCGACTGGGAGGGCTTTGCCTCCGCCACCCGGGCCGCCGCCGCCGGTGGCGTCACCACGGTCGTTGACATGCCGCTGAACAGCATTCCGCCGACGACGACGGTTCCCCACCTTGAGCTCAAGCGCGAGGCCGCCGCCGGGCAGGCGTTTGTGAACGTCGGCTTTTGGGGCGGTGCTGTCCCCGGCAACACCGCGGAGCTGCGGCCGCTGCACGAGGAGGGCGTGTTTGGCTTCAAATGCTTCCTGATCCACTCCGGCGTGGATGAATTCCCGCACCTGGAAGCCGCGGAAATGGAGCACGACCTCGCGGAGATTGGCTCCTTCGCTTCGCTGCTCATTGTGCACGCCGAGGATTCCCGGACCATTGGCGAAACGGTGCCCGTGCCGGGCCGGCGCTACGCCGATTTCCTGGCCTCGCGGCCGAGCTCGGCCGAGAACACGGCCATCGCCCAGGTCATTGAGGCGGCCCGGCGCACCGGCGCCCGCGCCCACATCCTGCACCTGTCCTCCGCCGAGGCCCTGCCGCTGATTGCCGCCGCCAAGGCCGACGGCGTCCGCATCACGGTTGAGACGTGCCCGCACTACCTCACGCTTCAGGCCGAGGACGTGCCCGACGGCGCCACCGCCTACAAGTGCTGCCCGCCCATCCGTGAGGCCGGCAACCGCGAGCTGCTGTGGCAGGGGCTCGAGGACGGCACCATCGACTGCATCGTCTCGGACCACTCCCCCAGCACCCTGGATTTGAAGGACCTGGAGAACGGCGACTTTGCTGTGGCCTGGGGCGGGGTGTCCTCGCTCCAACTGGGCCTGCCGCTGATCTGGACCGAAGCCCGCAAGCGCGGCATCGCGCTGGAAAAAGTGGTGGGCTGGATGTCTTCAGCCCCGGCCGACCTCGTCGGGCTTCCCGGCAAGGGCCGCCTGGCTGTGGGCGCCGACGCCGACTTCTCCATCTTCGCCGCCGAGGAATCCCAGGTGGTGGATGTGTCCCGTCTCAACCACAAGAACGCCATCACCCCGTACGACGGCGCCACCCTCACCGGGGTCGTACGGCGCACCTTCCTGGCCGGTGCCGAGATCGACGGCGTGACCCCCACCGGCAAGCTGCTGCGCCACACCGCCCACGCAGCCAGCCCCGCCGTGTAGCGATTCCGGGTCGCCAGGCTTCCGCCCGTAAAGGTTGCCGGCGCAAGTCGCTTCCCAGCCAAGCTGCCTAAGGCAGGCCCCCAGTCCCGGGGCCTGCCTTTTGGCTGCCTGCCTCCGTGCCTTCGTTCCGCACGCATGCGTGCCGCTCATGACGGGTCCGCCTGCGACTGGACGGCGTAAGGGAAGGCCCCCGGTATCCGGAAGCCTTCCCTTACGTGCCGGTTCTTTGTCCCTGCTGGCGTCCGCTGCTCGGAGCCGGTTACGAAGCGTTGATGAATTGCTCAATCGGTCCGCGGACAAAGTAGAGCATGAACCCAAACGAGACCACCCACAACAGCCAGTGGACCTTCCTGGCACGTCCCGAAGCCACGTTGATGAGCGACCAGCTGATGAAGCCCACGCCAATGCCGTTCGCGATCGAGTAGGTCAGCGGCATCGTGACGATGGTCAGGAATGCCGGCAGCGCCACGGAGAACTTGTCGAACTTGATCTCGCGGATCTGGGACATCATCATGGCCCCCACGACAACCAGCGCCGCCGAACCCACTTCTATGGGCACCACCAGTGTCAGCGGCGTGAAAAACATGGAGATCAGGAACAATCCACCGGTGACCACGGAGGCCAGTCCGGTCCGGGCGCCCTCTCCGATGCCCGCGGCACTGTCAACATACACGGTGGCCGAGGAGGTGGAGGTGCCACCACCGAGCACTGCGCCGGCGCCTTCAACGATGAAGGCCGCGCGCAGCCGGGGAAAGGTGCCGTCCTTGTGGGCAATGCCGGCATTTTTTGCCAGCCCGGTCATGGTTCCCATGGCATCGAAGAAATTTGTGAACACCAGGGTGAAGACCAGCATGGTTGCGGACAGTGCGCCGACGCGCCCGAAGGAACCGAGCAGGTCGAATTGTCCCACGAGCCCAAAGTCGGGGATCGTGACCAGCTGGGTGGGCAGGGCCGGCACCGTCATGTGCCAGCCGCCCGGATCTTCGAAGCTCGGACCCAGCTTCAGGAATGACTGGGCAACAATAGCCAGGACTGTCGTCGCCACGATGCCGATCAAGATCCCGCCGGGCACCTTCCGTGCCACCAGGATCCCAATCAAGAGCAGTCCCACGAGGAAGATCAAGGTGGGCACCGAAGCGATCGAACCATCGGTGCCCAGCTGGACCGGCGGGCCGCCTTCGGTGCGGCTGACAAAGCCGGAGTCCACAAATCCGATAAAGGCGATGAAGAGGCCAATGCCGACCGTGATGGCAGCCTTCAGGGCATGCGGCACCGCCCTGAAAATGGCGGTGCGGGCTCCGGTTGCACCGAGAAGCACGATGATCAAGCCGTTGATGATGACCAGGCCCATGGCTTCCGGCCAGGTGACCTGGCCAATGACCGCCACGGCGAGGAATGAGTTGATGCCCAACCCGGCAGCAATCGCAAAGGGCAGCCGGGCGAACACGCCAAAGAGTATTGTCATCAGGCCTGCGGTCAGTCCGGTGGCGGCGCCGACCTGGGCCGGATCCAGGAATCCTCCCGACACGTCGGTGGCGCCCTGCCCGCCCAGGATCAGCGGGTTGAGGATGACGATGTAGGCCATCGTAATGAAGGTGACGATGCCCCCGCGAACTTCCCGGGCGATCGTTGAGCCGCGTTTGGTGATCTCGAAGAATTTATCCAGTTTCGTCACCGTGACGGTGTTGTTCGGCGCTGCAACTTTCTCTTTGGAGGTGCTCGTTGACATCGCAAGCCTCCTAATACGTGATCTTGTCGAGGTTGCTGCGCCATTGGTCGAAGGGGTCCACGGCACGTCCCGTCTCGGGCGTCACCTTGGCCACCGGCATGAGGAGCCTGTCGCTGTCCGCGTCAAAATACTCATAAAAGACCGCATCGTCGAAACCGGCGTCGGCGGCATCGTGCCGGTCAGCGGCGAAGTAGACCTGCCCGATGCGGGCCCACAATGAGGAGGCAAGGCACATCGGGCAGGGTTCGCAGCTGGTGTAGAGGGTGGCGCCGGACAGGTCGAAGTCGCCCACTCCCTGGCAGGCGTTGCGGATGGCAGTGACTTCGGCATGTGCGGTGGGGTCAAGATTTGCCGTTACCCGGTTGAGGCCTTCAAACTCACGCCCATCGGCCGTGACGACAATGGCACCGAATGGCCCGCCGTTGTTCCGCACGTTTTCGGTGGCCAATTCCACCGCCTTCGCCAAATAATATGCGGGCTGTTGTGACTTATCCATGGAGACACGTCCTTGTGGTCTGGGGAACCGAATCATCATTGATCCGGCATCATCTGTTGCCTAAGGTTGAGGCGCCGCCAGTAAACTGGAGGCAAATGCTGTTGCACAGATGAGACTAACAACACATGGGCAGCGTGGCAATGATTATGGAATTATTTTTCTGCATCGTGAAAGTTTGCAGAGGTCCACCGCGACATCGAGGGCCGCGCCGAGGGGGCCATGTGTCCTTGACCACACCCGGCAATGGACGTAAACTTTCATAATCCAATATATGAATTTCAAGTTGCGGAAAAGTTGGGAGCTCGCGATGATGCAATCCCCTACAGCCGGCCCGACCGACAGCCCCCGGGCCGGCCACGCCCGGTCCAACTGGAATCCTGCCAGCACCCACTGCGACGACAAAGAAGCCGGAGCACGACAATGAACACTCCCGAACCCACCCCGGGCTCAGAACCAAGCTTCACCATCAACGGTGCCGAGCGCGCCTTCGGCCGGTCGGCCTCACACACCACCGCCCTTGATTGGCTGCGCGAAAACCGCCTCACCGGAGCCAAGGAGGGGTGCGCCGAAGGTGAATGCGGAGCCTGCGCCATCCTGGTGGCCCAGACGGACCGGGACGGCAGGACCAGCTGGACGGCTGTCAACTCGTGCCTGGTGCCGATGGCGGCGATGGACGGGCAGGAGCTGCTGACCGCGGAGGGCCTTGGAACTCCGGAACAAATGCATCCGGTCCAGGAAGCCATGGCTGCCGCCGGCGGCTCCCAATGCGGCTACTGCACCCCGGGCTTTGTCTGCAGCATGGCGTCGGAATTTTACCGCAAGGACCGCGAACCCGCCCCCGAACAACTCGCGGAGTGCAGCCACGGCGAACACGGCCCCAACGGATTCGACCTGCATTCGCTCAGCGGCAATCTCTGCCGGTGCACCGGCTACCGCCCCATCCGGGATGCCGCATATTCCTTGGGGGAAACCACCGACGAGGCGTTTGCCCGGCGCAGGGACGAGCCCGCCCCGGCCTACCCAAAGACCTCATTCACACGCTCCGACGGCCGGTTCATCCGGGCCACCACATTGGCCCAGGCAACCGCGCTGCTGGCGGAAAATCCGACCGCCATCCTCGTCGCGGGAAGCACTGACTGGGGAGTTGAGGTCAACCTTCGCGCGCGCCGCGCCCCGTTGGTCATCGCCATCGACCGCATCCCTGAGCTGGACTCCATCGTGGTGGGCGACGAGACAGTCGAGATTGGCGCCGTCGCCCCGCTCTCCGAGATTGAACGGGTGCTGGCCGGCAAAGTTCCGCTGCTCGCCCAGCTCATCCCGCAGTTTGCCTCCCGGCTCATCCGCAACCGGGCAAGCCTTGGCGGCAACCTCGGGACGGGCTCCCCCATCGGCGACAGCCCGCCCGCACTGCTCGCCCTCGACGCACAAATCGTCCTGGCCGCAGCCGGCGGGGAGCGGGTGCTGCCCCTTTCGGACTATTTCACCGGGTACCGGGCAACGCTCAAGGAACCCGGCGAACTCATCAAAAGCGTGCGCATCCCGCTGCCGCTGTCGAACCTGACGGCATTCCACAAGATCGCCAAGCGCCGCTTCGACGACATCTCAAGTGTCGCCGTCGCCTTCAGCCTGCAAATTGACGACGGCGTGATCACCCGGGCCCGGATCGGTCTTGGCGGCGTCGCGGCCACCCCGCTGCGTGCCTACGCCACGGAAGAAGCCCTGGCAGGACAACCCTGGACCCGCGACACGGTGAAGCGTGCCGCCGCGATCCTGGGCGGCGAAGGCACACCCATGAGCGACCACCGCGCCAGCGCCAGCTACCGCTCGATCATGCTCTCGAGCGCCCTCATCAAGCTGTACACGCAGAACACCATGATCCTGGAGGCCACCTCATGAGCCAGCTGTCACGCCGCCCCAGCGCGCCCGTCGTCGGCGAATCGGTGCCACACGAGAGTTCCCGCCTGCATGTGACGGGGCAGGCGCTCTACACCGACGACCTTGCCCAGCGCACCTCGGATGCGCTCACCGCCTGGCCCGTGCAGTCCCCGCACGCCCATGCACTCATCCGGTCCATGGACACCTCCGCGGCACTGGCGGTGCCCGGCGTCGTCCGGGTCCTCACGGCAGCCGATGTTCCCGGCGTCAACGACTGCGGGATCAAGCACGACGAGCCGCTTTTCCCCTCGGAAGCCATGTTTTATGGCCACGCCGTTGCCTGGGTGCTGGGCGAAGACCAGGATGCGGCGCGTGCCGGCGCTGCTGCCGTCATCGTCGACTACGCACCCCTCCCCTCGCTCGTCTCGGTCGCCGACGCCATCGAGGCCGGCTCGTTCCAGGGCATGCCGCGAACTGTCAGCCGTGGCGATGCTGACGCGGCGCTGGCCACCGCGGACAGGGTCATTTCCGGTGTCACGGAATTCGCCGGCCAGGAGCATTTCTACCTGGAAACCCAGGCTGCGTTGGCCACCGTCGATGAAGGCGGGCAGATCTTTGTGCAAAGCAGCACCCAGCACCCCTCCGAAACACAGGAAATCCTGGCCCATGTGTTGGGCCGGGCCAACCATGAGATCACCGTCCAGAGCCTGCGCATGGGCGGCGGCTTTGGCGGCAAGGAAATGCAGTCCCACGGGTTTGCCGCCATTGCCGCCATCGGCACGCTGCTCACGGGCAGGCCGGTTCGGGTCCGGCTCAACCGCACCCTCGACATGACCATGACGGGGAAACGGCACGGATTCCACACTTCCTGGGAGGCCGGCTTTACCTCGGACGGAAAATTGCTGGCCCTGAAGGCAATGCTCACGGCCGACGGCGGCTGGTGCCTGGACATGTCGGAGGCGGTGCTGGCCCGGGCCCTGTGCCACGTCGACAACAACTACTTCATTCCCAATGTGCACGTCGACGGCCGGGTGGCCAAGTCCAACAAGACCTCCCAGACAGCCTTCCGCGGCTTCGGCGGGCCACAGGGCATGCTGGTCATTGAGGACATCCTGGGGCGCAGCGCACCCCTGCTCGGCTTGGCGCCGGAGGACTTGCGGCGCAAGAACTTCTACCGCGAGGGTGACAGCACCCCGTACGGGATGCCCGTCCGGCATGCAGACCGTGTGACGACGCTGTGGGAACAGGTCCTTGAGCGCAGCGGCTTCAGTGAACGCCGGCGTGAAATTGATGCCTTCAATGCAGCCCACCCGCACCGCAAGCGCGGCTTGGCCGTCACACCCGTCAAGTTCGGCATCTCCTTCAACCTCGTGGCGTTCAACCAGGCCGGTGCGCTTGTGCACGTCTACAAGGACGGTTCCGTGCTGATCAGCCACGGAGGCACGGAGATGGGTCAGGGCTTGCACACCAAGATGCTGCAGGTTGCCGCCACCGCCCTTGGCATCCCGCTCTCGGGTGTCCGGCTGGCCCCTACCCGCACCGACAAGGTGCCAAACACCTCGGCCACCGCAGCCAGCTCGGGTACCGATCTCAACGGTGGCGCCGTCAAGAACGCGTGTGAGCAAATCATTGAGCGGATATCGGCCGTCGCCGGCGGCATGCTCGGCGTCTCCGGCAGCGATGTCCGCTTCTCCAACGGCGTGGTGACGGCCTTGGGGGTCCGGGACCGCAGCTTCACGTTCGCTGAAGTCATCATGAAGTCCTACATGCAGCGGGTGCAATTGTGGGCCGCCGGTTACTACCGGACCGAAGGCCTGCATTGGAATCCCGAGCTCATGCAGGGGGAACCGTTCAAGTACTTTGCCGGAGGTGCCTCAGTCACCGAGATCGAGGTTGACGGCTTCACCGGCGCCTACACGACCCGCCGGGTGGACATTGTCCACGATGCCGGTGATTCGCTCTCGCCCATGATCGATATTGGGCAAATCGAAGGCGGCTACGTGCAGGGTGTCGGCTGGTTGACGCTGGAAGACCTGCGGTGGGACGAAAGCGACGGCCCGCATCGCGGCCGGCTGCTCACCCAATCGGCCAGCACCTACAAGCTGCCGAGCTTCTCCGAAATGCCCGAGGTGTTCAACGTGCAGCTGATGGAGCACGCTGAAGAGGAGGGTGTTGTCTACGGTTCGAAGGCAGTGGGCGAGCCCCCGTTCATGCTGGCGTTCAGCGCCCGCGAGGCAATTCGTGACGCCGTCAGGGCCTTCGGTCCGGCGGATTACAGTGTGGAGCTTGCATCTCCGGCCACACCCGAGGCCGTCTTTTGGGCGATTCAGCAATCCTGTGCGGCAGCCGGCAGCTCGTTCGACGAACTGGATCTCAACGTTGCCGCTGTCGAGCCCGTAACCGTTGGCCTCTAGGAGTTTGCCATGGACTGGTTGGCAGCGCTTGTGCAGCTGCGTGAGCGAAACGAACCGGCGGTTGTCGCCACGCTCGCGCAGGTGCGCGGCCATTCGCCACGCAACCCGGGGGCGAAGCTGGTGGTCTCGGCGGATGAACTGTGGGGAACGATCGGCGGCGGAAATTTTGAGGCCAGTGTCATCGACCGGGCACGGGAGCTCATCGCCCTGGGCAACGGCACTCCCGAGCTCATGGCGTTTGCCCTCAACGACAAGGTTGCCACCACCCATGGCGTGCAGTGTTGCGGCGGCGAGGTCAGTGTCCTGCTTGAGATCCTGAACCCGAGGCGGACGGTGGCAATATTTGGACTCGGCCACGTTGGCTATGAAATCGCCCATGTTCTTGCCCGGCAACCGGTGAACCTGCTGCTTGTCGACTCACGCGAGGAGGCAGTCTCCCCCAGCCGGCTCCAGCCGCTGATGCACGGGCTGGCCACGGTGTCCGTCCACCACGAGCCGGCGCCCGAGGTGGTGCTGCGCGACCTTCCCGATGGAGCCACGGTTCTCGTGCTCACGCATGACCACGCCGAGGACCTGATGCTGTGCGAAGCTGCGCTGCGGGCCAAGCCCTCCTACATCGGACTCATCGGCTCACGCAGCAAATGGTCGCGCTTTCGCAAGCGGCTCCACGACGAGGGGCACGACGACACGGAGATCGACAGGATCACCTGCCCCATTGGTGCCCCTGACATAACAGCGAAAGATCCGGCAAGCATCGCCATCGGCGTTGCCGCCGACCTTCTCACCCGTTGGGAAGGTGCAGTTGCCGCCGATTGATGACTGCTGGGTTTGAGCGCGCTGCCAGCTGCCAACCGAAACCGCACGGCCGCACCAGCCGCCGTCCGAAACAAAAGAATCCGATGGGAAGCCAACCATGTCATTTCAGGCGTATCTGGACACGATCGAGAACAAGACCGGACTCACTCCGCGGCAGTTGCTGGCACTGGCCCACGACCGCGGACTGGACAAGGAACCAGTGAAGGCCGGCGCCATCATCGATTGGCTCAAGGAGGACTACGCCCTTGGCCGCGGGCACGCGATGGCCATCGTGCACATTGTCAAAAACGGTCCCACCATCAGCGACAAACATGTGGCCACCGGCGGAACACACAGTGATGAGTCAACCGAGTTGTGGCTTGACGGCCAAAACAGCCGGCCGGCGTAGCCCTCCCCGCCAGGGACCACTGCTGGGAGCACGGCCCGGCGGATCGCATGGGGGTCGTCGCCACTGAAATTGGATGAGGATGCAACGCCTGAGTGAACAACCCGCACGATGGACAAAGTCGACCATTTATCCCGACATGTGGGCCGACCCCGGCGACGATCCCCGCGAGGGTGCAAGCCCAGACGGTGAGTTGGCGACGCTGCAGGATTACTTGGCGAGCTACCGCATGACCATCCTGATGAAATGTGAGGGCCTTGACCCGGACCAACTGGCCACCCGGTCCGTGCCGCCGTCGAGCATGTCTCTGCTTGGCCTCCTGCGCCACCTGGCCGAGGACGAAAGGGACTGGCGCAATTGGATCAGCGACGGCGGCCCGCTGCCGAAAATTTATGGACCACGCGATGCAGACTTCGATGACCTCGTGGCGGTGCAGGCCGAGGTGGATCTTGCCCTCTCCACTTTGGCGCGCGAACAGTCGGCCACCGATGCCGCCCTGGCCGGGCACCCGGATCTTGGTGAGCGGCTTGGAAAAGACCGGATTTCGGTTCGTGAACTGCAGGTGCACAGGATCGAGGAGTATGCCCGGCACAGCGGGCACGCCGACTTGCTGCGCGAATGCATTGACGGCAGGGTGGGCCAGTAGCCGCGGGTTGCCTCGGGCCCACACGGTCCTGGCGACCCGGCCGGACTAGAGTCCCAGCCGGACAATAATGCGGGCGATGGCACCTGCCCGGCCGCGGGGCGTGTGGGCCTTGAGCAGTGGCAGCATCAGGAGGTACCGCTCGGACCGGCCAAGGCCCTCGAAGGCAGCACGGGCAGTCGGGTTCGCTGCCAGCGCCGCCGTCAGCTCTGCCGGCACACCGGCGGTGCGTTGCGGTTCGTAGGCGCCGCCCCAGCGACCGTCGGCCTTGGCCGCCTCGATCTCCTGAATTCCGGCCGGATGCACGCGCCCGGCCAGGAGAAGCGCCTCAACACGATCCACATTGACCTTGGACCAGGCGCTCCCCGCCCGGCGGCGCGAATAGCGCTGCAAAAATGACCCCTCGTCGCAGGTCTTGCGCTGGCCGTCTATCCACGCGAAACACAGGGCCACGCCACCTGCCTCGTCAATCTTGATGCGTGCTTCCGTGGAATGAAGCCAGCCGATCCGCAGCCACGCCTCGTCCTGCTGGTCATGGAACTTTTCCAGCCAGGACTCCCATTCGCCACCGTCGCGGAATTCCAGCACGTCCATGGTCAGTGTCCGGCCGGGCTCAGGCAGGCATCGGTGCGCGTCCGCCGGGCAGTCTCGAGGTCCATGGCGCAGCAGCAGTTCGTGGCGACTTCCGGAATGCTCATGGGTTCGTCCTTGCGGCTCGGTGGTTGGAACCAGCGTAATGCCTCACTGCAGGCTGCGCGAGACCTCCGGCAGCCGCACGGCTGCGCTTTCAGCTTTGGCCGTTTAAATGAAACAGCCCGTGCTGGTCAGCACGGGCTGTTCACGGTGTCCGGCAGGTGCAATGTGCACCGTGCCTGCGGTGGGAATGGGGTGTACGAAATGTGTAATGGCCATCTCGCCCCTCCTTTCAGCGGTGTGCCGTCGCTGGCACGCCATCGTTGGCAGAAGGGTTTAGCGGATGTTGAACAGGTCAACCCGGACGATCTCGCGATACTGGCGTTCGCGAAGCTCGGTGAATTTTTGGTGGTCAACGGGGGTGAAGAAGATCCGTTTGATGGACGACTTTGTGGGCTTGGGATTCATGGTGGCACCCCCTTTCGATGCTGGCTGTGAATTGCTGGACATATTGTGGCGCGACAAATAAGGCCTCTATTTCATTGTGAAATGAATGGAAAACGGCGTTATCAGAGCACAAAAGAGCGCGAGTTGTTTTGTGCGTATTATCCGCCCGGCAGTCAAGAGTCTTCACCACCGGCAAGCAAGAACCTGTCAATCGCGCCGACGGCGTGATTGCAGAGCTGTGCCTACAGAAAGTGTGGAAAATGACCAGTGCTGATCGGTCGGAATGCGGCTGCCGAACGACAGCCTGACTCGGGCAGCCTTGCGGCGGCGGCCCTACGCGGTGACGGCGCTAGCCGTGACGGCGATCGACAGGCGTGCCGGGCAAGGCATGACGAGATCCGATAACTCCGGACTTGATAATTGTAAACATCATGGCCTCCCTTCAATTGCACGCGGACATCCCGGAGGGTTCTCGGGACTGATAATAAAGCTACAGCACCGAGAGTGCATTTATCCAGTCCATTTCCAAATATTCTCGAATATTTCTTTGTGACCACATTTTCAGCAGTTTTCAAGCCGGCCGCACCTTGCCGGACGAACGTCACCGCAGCGCCATCACCTGCCCGCCAGCGCCGCTGCGCCCCACTTGCCGCGCCGTCTATCCTGAAGGGGACCGATCCCACACCGAACATAGGACCGCCCATGGCAGCCCCCAAGGAACCGCAGGCGCTGGACTTCACCTTTACTGCGCCGATCTGCAAGGAGGGCGCCTTTGCCACGTATCTGGTGGTGGCGGGCTCCGATGAACTTCTGGGCACGCGCCGGGCCATCAAGGTTTCAGGCACCCTGGACGGCAAAACACCGTTTCAGGCCACGCTGATGCCCTCAGGCACCGGCCCGCACTGGCTTCCGCTGCGGGCAGCCCTCTGCAAGGCAATTGGCAAGTCCGACGCCGGCGAGCAGGTCAGCGTGCACCTGCAGCAGCGTTTGAGCTAGCGCCCCTGCCAAAGCCCCGTGCCGGCACCGCGACGCTCCCATCAGCCCACCGGTGCGGCAGTGTTCATCGCTGTGCCAAACCACCCCGGATGCCCAACCATCCCGGGGCTGCGGCGCGGAATTGTGCCCCGTTCAGCCTCGAGGCGCCTGCTGGCAGCCTGCCCAGCAGGGGCACGGTCAGCTGTGCCAGGAATTCCGCGTTGTCCAGTTCCACCATGCTTGGCTCCCGGGGCCATGAACCCACCACCAGCCCGGCGGCAGCAATCCCACGGACTGCGAGCGCCTCCAGTGTCAGCATTGTGTGGTTGAGTGTGCCCAGGCCGCTGCGGCACACCACGACCACCGCCGCGTCCGGGAATTCGGCGGCCAGGTCGGCAAGGGTGTTCCCCTCCCCGTCCAGCTCAACCAGCAATCCGCCGGAGCCTTCCACCAGGACGTGGTCATGCCGGACGGCCAGTCCCCGGATGGCAGCGACATGGTCGACGAGCGCCGGCAGTGCCGCTCCCTCACGCACAGCCGCAGCAACCGGCGCCATGGGCAGCACCAACCGCACCCCGTCACTGCAGGCAACAGTTCCAGCCAGCCGACGCACCTCTCCCACATCGCCGGCTTCCGCGGCAACCACACCTGTCTGGACCGGTTTGTACACGGCCACGGCGGCGCCTTCGGCCTGGAGCGCCGCGGCAAGTGCCGCCGTCGTCAGTGTCTTGCCCACGTCCGTGTCGGTGCCGGTGACAACCACGACGGCGGGAAGCCCCACCGGGGCCCCGCTCACCGCGGGCTCCTTGCAACCGTGACGGACCTCGGGGTTTGGAAGGAAAGCAGCCGCAACCACCCGGGTTCCGGTCCCGCCAGTTCCAGGTCCGGCAGGCCTGCGGCCGTTTCCTGCAGCACGACGGTGGTTTCCAGTTCGGCCAGTTTGGCACCAAGACAGCGGTGCAGCCCGTGCCCAAAGGCCAGGGAGTAGGCCGTGGGCTGCGCATCGGGGCCATGCCGGCCCGAAAGTTCCAACAGGATCTCGGCTCCGGCAGGCAACGCCACGCCGTTCAGTTCCGTTGCGTGCAGGGCGGAACGGCGCCAGGTGTGCACCGACGATTCGGCAGCCAATACTTCCCGCACATGCCGGACGGCACCATCTGCTCCAGTGAGCTCCTGCCAGCCCGCGGCCCCGAGGCCGATCCCCCGGTACAAGGCCGTATTGATCAGCTGGGAGGTGGTCTCCTGCCCGGCGATGACTAGGAAGTAGCCCAGCGAGCAAACTTCGGCGGTGGAAAGCCCGGCTGCCAGCAACACCCCGTACAGGGAGTCCTTGCCGCGGCTGGCGTTCACCTCGCCGCGCAGCCAGTCGTAGAACGACGCGGCACTGGTGGCCAGCTCGATCTGCCGTTCGGCGTCGGGCCAGCCCCAGAACAGCTCCAGTGAATCCCTGCTCCATGTCTTCAGCTCGCCAAGGGGCGGGTTCCGCTGTCCGGTGAGCTCTGCCATGATGACCGGCGGAACGTGGCGGGCAAGGGACAGGGAAAGGTCAACGGGTGCGGGGTTCAGCGCGGCGGGATGCGACGCCGCCGCGTCCAAGGCGGAGGCCGTCGCTGAAATATGGTGCCGGGCCAGCGCCCGCACCCGCGGAGTCACGGCGGCCACCTTCGCCGGGGTGAAGAACCCGGCCACCACCTTCCGCACGGCGCGGTGCCGCTCCCCCGTGGCAGATGCCAGCACCGGTGGCAGGGCGAATCCGGCCTTGCTGAGAATCCGCAGTGTGGCCGGCGCCAGTGGCACCACCGAGGTCAGGGCGTTGGTGGGTGCAAAGTCGCCGGTGCGCCGCATGACTTCCCTGACGGCGGCGGGCTCGCCCACAACGTGGTAATTCATGTTCGTGTCCTCTCCCTGTGTGAGTCGTCTCCGACGGCACTTCCTGCGGTCAGCGCCGGCACCAGCTGCCGAAACAGCCCGGCCGCGCGTTCGATCTCGCCGGGAACGAGATCTGCCCGTGCGGTCAGGCGCAGTCGGGACACGCCGTCGGGCACGCTGGGCGGCCGGAAACAGCCCACCAGCACCCCGGCGGCCCGCAAGCCGGTGGCCACGGACACGGCCTCCCGGGCTGACGACAGCGGAATGGACTGGACGGCGCCCGGCGAGCGCATGATGCCGCACAGTTGGGCCAAGGTGGCAGCGTTGCTGTGCAGCCGCCCGGCCAGTTGCGGCTCGGCGAGAATGATCTGCGCCGCCCTGGCGGCGGCTGCTGCAGCTGCCGGAGCCAATGCAGTGTCGAAAATGAAGGGCCGTGCGGTGTTGACCAGATGCTCGCGCAGGGCAACCGGTCCCACCACGGCCCCGCCCTGGGATCCCAGAGCCTTGGACAAGGTCACCGTCAGGACAACGTGCCCGGCACCCGAGTGCCCGGCACCCGAGAGCCCGGCACCGGAGAGACCCGCCGCATGCACGGCACCGCGCCCCTGCCCGGCCACTCCGATCCCGTGCGCCTCATCAACCAGCAGCCAGGCATCGTGACGTGCACACAGTTGGGCCAGGGCACCAAGGTCCGCAGCATCCCCCAGCACCGAATAAAGTGATTCAACCACGACGACGGCTCTTGGCTGGGTGCGTGTCTTCAGCGCCGCTTCCACCGCCGCCAGATCTCCGTGTGCAACGGTGGCCACCGGGGAACGTGACAGCCGGGCGGCGTCCAGCAGTGAGGCATGCACGTGGGCGTCCAGGACCAGAAGTGTTCCCGGGCCGCCCAGTGCCGTCAGCACACCGAGGTTCGCCAGGTAGCCGGAAGAAAACGCCAGGGCGGACTGCCCGCCAGTCAGGCGGCACAGCTGCTCTTCGAGATGGGTGTGCACCGGCAGCGTTCCGTTGACCACTCGAGACGCCCGGGCACCTGAACCGTATTGTTGGACGGCTTCGATGGCCGCATCCGTGAGCCGATGGTCCCGGGACAGGCCCAGATAGTCATTGGATGCCAGATCCAGCACCGCTTCGGATCCGGCCGTCACGGCACCGCCGGATGGGGGCGTTGGCACCGTAGCCCCGGCGACGGGCATTGCGGCGGGTGCTGGCACTGCGGCACGGACAAGGCCCCGGCGCTCGCGGACTGCCGCACGACCAAGCAGCCACTCTTCCATGGCACCGGTTCCTGTCTCCGGTGAACCGTACGCTGCTGCTCCCATCAGCCGTGCACCTGCTCCACGGCCGCACAGAGGCCGGCCCCGATGACGGCGACGTCCGCGGCGGTGCTTACATAGGGAGGCATGGTGTAGACGAGGTCCCGGAACGGGCGGACCCACACACCGTGCTCCACGGCTGCCCGGGTGAGTGCCGGGACATTAACTGCACTGTGCAACTGGATGACGCCCACCCCTCCGAGCACCCTGACGTCCCGAACCTGCGCCAGCCCGGTCGCCGGTGCCAAGGCCGCAGCCAGGCCGGTCTCGAGGGAGGCCACCTGCCCACGCCATGGCACCTCGTCCAACAGTTTTAGCGACGCCACGGCCACGGCGCAGGCCAAGGGGTTGGCCATGAACGTGGGCCCGTGCAACAGTGCCCGCAGCGGTGACGCCGTGATGACGGACGCCACCTCGCGCGAACACAGCATCGCCGCCAGCGTGAGGTATCCCCCGGTCAGGGCCTTGCCCACGCACATGATGTCAGGGGCCACAGCGGCCCATTCGGCGGCAAAGAGCTTTCCTGTGCGGCCAAGACCGGTGGCAATTTCGTCCAGGATCAGCAGCAGGCCATGTTCGCTGGCCACGCGCCGGGCGGCCTGCACACACTCTGGTGCATAGCTGTGCATTCCGCCGGCACCCTGCAACACAGGTTCAAGCACGACGGCGGCCAGCTCGTCCCGGTGGCTGCGGACGGTTTCCTCAAGAACATCAATCCACGCCTGCACCTCCCGCGGATCGGAGACCAGTTCGCCGCCGACCAGCCGGGCTGCCGGTGGCCGGGGCAAAAACAGCTGCCGGGCCACGAGGCCCGGAAACTCGGCGTGCATGCCGTCCACCGGATCGCACACGCTCATGGCGGCAAAGGTGTCGCCGTGGTAGCCGCCGGCAAGTGCCAGAAAGCGGCTTCGCCCCGGGAACCCCGCAGCCCGCTGGTACTGCACCGCCAATTTCAAGGCCACTTCAACCGAGACGGACCCCGAGTCGGCCAGGAACACGTGCTCCAACCCCTCAGGCGCCAGCTCCACGAGCCGCTCGGCCAGTTCCACGGCGGGGGCATGCGTCAAACCACCGAACATGACATGCGAGAAGCTGCCGACCTGTTCCAGCAGCGCGGCGTCGAGCGCCGGATTCCGGTAGCCGTGCACTGCCGACCACCATGAACTCATGGCGTCCACCACCTCAAAGTTCTTCCCGTCCGCTGCCTGCAGCGCCAGCCGGGTCCCGGCCGCCCCGGTCACGGCATAGGGTGCGGGGCCGTCCAACGGGGCGTAGGGATGCCACAGCAGTCCGCGGTCGCGCTCCACCAGGGAGCGGTTTTCCACAGTCGGGGCTGCCCCGCTTGCCCTGTGGCGGGAGGCGGGTTCGACGTCGGACCGGCTAAGCATTGGGGGCAAGTTCCGTACCTGCTCCCCGGCGCCTGATGGCGGGCTGGGCTCCGGCGGCGACATGGCCTGATGGCCCGGAGTCGCCGTCGTCCTGGGGCACGCCACCGGGGGTGGAAGTGGCGCTGCCCAGGATAGTGAAGCCGGCGTCGGCGATCATCTCGAGGTCGGCCTCTCCGGGCTGGCCTTCGCTGGTGAGGTAATCCCCCAGGAACAGCGAGTTGGCAATGTTCAGGGCCAGCGGTTGGAGGGTGCGCAGATGCATTTCGCGTCCGCCGGCCATGCGGATTTCGACGTCCGGGCAGGCGAATCGGACGGCGGCGAGGATGCGCACGCATTGGGCGGGCGTCAACAGCCAGGTTCCTTCCAGCGGGGTGCCGTCGAAGGGCATGAGGAAGTTGACGGGGATGGAGTCGCTGCCGAGCTCGCGGAGGGCGAAGATGGCGTCGATCAGGTCATCATTGCTTTCACCCATGCCCACGATGAGGCCGGAGCACGGTGAGAGCCCGGCGTTTTTGGCGTGCTCGACGGTGCGCACGCGATCCGAGAACTCGTGGGTGGAGCAGATCTCCTTGTACATTTCCTCGCTGGTGTTCAGGTTGTGGTTGTACGCGTCCACACCGCAGGCCTTGAGACGCTCGGCCTGGCCGTCCTTCAAAATGCCAAGGCAGGCGCAGACTTCCACACCCGGGTGCTGCTCCTTGAGCCCTTCGACCATGCCGGCGACGCGTTCCACGTCACGGTCGGAGGGGCTCTTGCCGCTGGCCACCAGGCACACGCGGGAGGCGCCCGCTGCGACGCCAGTCGCCGCCTGTTTCAATGTTTCGTCCGTTTTGAGCCACGTGTATTTCAGGATTTGCGCGGCCGAGCCCAGCCGCTGGGAGCAGTAGGTGCAGTCCTCGGGGCACAGCCCGGACTTGAGGTTGACCAGATAGTTCACCTTCACGGTGTTGGCGAAGTGGGCGCGCCGCAGGCGGGCCGCAGCGGCCACCACATCGAGCAGCTGGTCATCGGAGGAAGTCAGGACGGCAAGGGCGTCCTGACGGGTCAAGGTGGCGCCGGACAGCTGGCGGTCGGCAAGGGCCTGAAATTTATTGAACACTGTTCAAGTATCAAAATTGGGGGCTGTTCTGTCAAATGCCGGGAGTTTGCGTGACGTTCCTGCGCGGCCTCTATACCTGGATCCATGGTTCCCCGACTCGGCATCGTCAAGACAAGCCACCCCTTCCATCGTGACTTCGCAGTCCTGGCCCCCAAACAGCCCTCAAGCAGGGCCGCAACGGCATTTCAAGGGCCAAAACTGCACACTCACCGCTCGGCCAGCAACCTCAGGGAGAGCCGAGTGGGTGCCGCTGCCGGCATGAGGCAAAATGGAGGTGGGCCCGATGGCCCGCCAGCACAAGTCCGACGAAAGATGGCTGCCCATGCCCCTCACCCGTGACCAGGTCATTGAAACCGCGTTTGGAATCCTGCGTGACTTTGGGCTGGCCGACCTGTCCATGCGGCGGCTGGCCCGGGACTTGGATGTGCAGCCTGGCGCACTTTACTGGCACGTGAAAAACAAGCAGGAGCTGCTCGGCGTCTTGTCAGTCATGATCCTGGCACCGGCGACGCCGGGTCCCGCGGACGAGGTCCGGGCGACGGACGCCTTTATGAACCTGCGGCTGCAGGCCCGGGCCATCCGCCAGGCTCTCCTGAAAGTTCGAGACGGTGCCGAAGTGGTGGCGCTGACCCACTCCCTTGACCCTGGATCCCTCAGCGCCCTCCGCCAGCCGGCCCATGAATTTGCCTCCGCCGGCCTTCCCGAGCAGCAAGCTGACTGGGCCGCCCGGGCACTCGTACACTACATTCTGGGAACAGTCTCTGATGAGCAGACCCGCAACGGCCTGACCGAGGCCGGTGTGCTCGAGGCCAGCCTGGATGGTGCCGACGAGGAAGCCGCCTTTGACTTCGGACTGGGGCTGTTGCTGGCCGGCGCCGCCACAAGCCCGACGCCCGGCAGCCAATGACCCTGCGCTTGTGAAACGGTAGGCTACCGGGCATGGACACTCCGCACACGGCCAAGCTGCACCTTGAAATTGACTTGATGTTCGACGATCCGGCAGCCGTCCAGCGGCATGCCGGAGCCTGGGCGCGCGAGCAGTCCGACGGTGGCACCACACAGGTGGCCGAATTGCTGTCGCAAGCGGCGGAGGGGCCGGAGTCCGCCTTGATGATGCTGATTGAGCCCGACGACGTGGTGGGAGCAGTCCCCGGCGTCACGGCACTTGGCGCCAGCCTGTGGATCGACGGTTCCTCCGAGGCTGCCGCACCGCGGCCAGCCGCATCCAGCAGCGATTACGAATCGGACCTCGAAGAGTCTGAGACCGGGGAACTGGACCTTGGCGACCTGGATCCTGACGAGCTGGATCTTGGGGGTTTGGAAAGTGAGGAGGACTGGCTCCGCACCATTTTCCAGTCCGCCGACAAGCTGCCCGGCCTTGAGCTGGAGCTGCTCGGTTATGACCAGGAGGAACCCAGCCCGGACCTCCGGAGCCGGTCCCTGCGCCGGGCCACCAACCTGCGCGGTGCCATGCACTGGGCCTTCGAATTTCTGGTTGATCAACTCTTTGATGACGTTTCGACGCTGCGCACCGAGCCCGAAGCCGTTGCCGAAACCATGCAGCTTGGTGACCTTCCACCCCTGCACAGGGCCCACTACGGCCCCTTGTTTGCCCAGAGATTTTTGGCCGTGACACTGGATTTGGGCACCTCGCTTGCCACCTCATACCGCTCACCCACGTGCGTGGCGCAGGAGCTCGCCCTCAGGCTGCTGCTTGACTGCGTGGAAATTTTGCAGGACATGCTCCCGGCCCTGGAATTAGCCGAGGACTGGCGGGGCAGCGCCGAAGACAACTTGTTTGAGGACCTTGACCATGAGCTGCTTTACGATCCCGCCTTTGACGGGATCGCCAGCAGCCCCCTGGCCGGGCAGCTCGGCATGGCCAACCTCGATGTGTCGTCGTGGTTCACGCCGTTCTTTGACCGCGCAGTCAACCCCTACGCCGCCAACGAATAGCGAAAGCGCCTAGGCGCGGCCGCCGGGCGGGCCCACAAACATCATCGTGGCCATGATCCCGCCAACAAACACCACAAACACCACGCTCAGCAATACCGGACGGTTCAGCATCCAGCGCAGCACAAGCTGCACCCAGTGCCCGTCGCGCGGGTGGTCGGTCGCGGTGGTGCGCCATCCGCCGTCGAGCCTGCCCTGCTTTTCCAGCCGCCTGTCAAAGGGGATGGTCAGGTACGGCACAAACGCGGTCAGCGCAGCACCCACGATCATCCGCGGGCGCCAGCGCTGGTTCAGCCCGACCAGGACGGCCGTGGTCACGTAGGCGATGAACACGAGACCGTGCGCAAAACCGCCCACCGTGACGGGCCAGTCCCCCAGCTTCAGCGCGTACTTCATGATCATGCCGGCAATCAGCAGCGTCCAGGTGACGGCCTCTGCGATGGACAGGGTGCGGTAAAAGGTGCGGGGTGTCATGGGCTGGGTGCAGTCCTTGGTTAGTTGGTGACAGGTAGTCGGCAAAAGGCGCCGTAAATATCCTAGCCGTGCTTGCTGGGCGTAGGCTCCACTCCCAACCGCGTCCTGCGGGCACGGGCGGATGCTTCGCTGGGCCCGGGTGAGCCCAAACTCCAGCCCACGACGGCGAGCACTGCCTTGGCGGGCAAGGTCACCGGAAGCGGGACCGGGCCAAGCCGAGGGGCGCGCAGCTGCAGCAGCTCCCGGTAGTGCCGCGGAAGGGAGGCCACTGCGGCGGCAAAGAGGACCTTGTACCCGGCCTGCTGCGAGCGCGGCAGCGGCGGGTCCTTGATGAACGCGACGGTTTCGGCAACCCGTTCGTCGTGGCGCAGCTCGGGCATAAAGTCGGCAAGCTGGGCGTCCAGTTCCGCCCGGGTGGTGGGCGGATTGGCCACGTGCATGAGGGCCCCGGCCACGGCCCAGTCGGCCACATAGGCGTCCGCGCCTCCCGGGATGGCGCTGCCGTACGCTTCGTGGGTGGCAAGGAACGCCTGGGTGAACGCCAAGTGCACCCAGCGCAGCAGGTCCGGGTCGTTGGCCATGTAGGGCCGGGCTTCGCCGCTGGTTGCCGTGTAGCTCCCCCGGATGAAGTCGTGAATGTGCAGCACCTTGTTGGAGGCCGCCTGTGCCGCCACGGTGTCCCCGTAGCTGACGGTGAAGATCCAGCGGATGGTCCCGGCCAGCCTGCCCAGCGGGTCGGTGCGGTAGTTGGAATGGTCGTGGACCCCTGCGAGCGCGCCCGGGTGCAGGGCCTGGATCAACAGCGACTGGATCCCGGCCACGAGCGTCGTCATGGAACCGTGCACAGCCCAGGCCGCCGATTCCGGGCCAAAGTACCCGCCGTCGTCGCCCTTTTCCAGGTCAAGCTCCCACTGCGGGACCGTGGGAGAGTTGTTGCTGAAGGTGCCGCGCAGCTCCCTGCGCCACCGTGCCACGAGGTTTTCCATGTCCCCAGTCTGTCGCTTTCGCGGTCCAGATGCACGACGGCGGGACCCGCCACCTCCCCCGGCTGCCGGGTCCGATGACAAACCCGCAGGGAAGGGCCACAATGAAGGTGGGGCCGCCTGGCCGTCAGGTGCCGGCGGCACAAGAGAAAGCCAGACCATGCCCAACTCAGAAGCACCCAGCGCCGACGCTGCCGGGACGGCGGAAAACACGGCAAGCGCGGCCGGAGGTCCTGCTACCCCGCGCGTGCACAGCGAAATTGCGGCCGAAGGAACCGACGGCCTGGAGATGCCTGAAATCCGCATGCACTCCCAGGAAGCCGCAGAGGGAACCGACACTGCCGGCTGACCTGCCACGATGCTGCGGCTTACCGGCACGGTCATTATTGTCGATTTGGTGTTACAGACATGGCGGCTGCATCGGCATAAGCTTGCGCCATGTCGACTTTCAGCGTTTCGCGCAGTGCCTTCATCCCGTCGCCTGCGGAGGAGATTTTCCCCTTGGTCGCCAGCTTCCGGGAGTGGCTCCACTGGTCGCCGTGGGAAAGCGTCGATCCGTCCATGCAGCGCACGTATTCCGGTCCCGTCGAGGGCGTGGGCGCCAAATACGCGTGGAAGGGCAACCGCAAGGCCGGCGCCGGCACTATGGAAATCCTGGAGGCCGCGGAGCCTTCACGGATTCACCTCCGCCTGGAATTCATAAAACCCATGAAGGCCGTCAACCCCACCACGTTCTCCTTTACCCCCGAAGGCGGGGGCACCCGTGTCACGTGGACCATGACAGGGGAAAACAAGGGCCTGAGCCGGGTGTTCATGCTGTTCATGAACATGGACAAGATGGTGGGCGGCGACTTTGAAAAGGGGCTGGCGCAACTCGCGGTGGCCGTGGCTGCGAAAAACTGACAACGCATGCCTCAGGCCCGGCGCACTTCCCGTGCCGAACCGGCTCCTCGTTTTTGCCGCAGGGCGATACGGTCCGCCACATGGGCTGCGTCCCGTCCGACGCCTCCCAGCAGGGTCGAGGTCAGCCCATATTGGAAGGGCATCCCCACAAAATACAGCCCGGGAAGTGTCTCAACTTCTCCGCGGTTGGTGACCGGCCAGCCCCTGCCGTCAACCGGCACGTCGTCCACCCAGTCGAATCGGGGCTGGTACCCGGTGGCCCAGATGATGGTTGCCACGTCCAGGGGCGGGTGGTTGGCGAAGACGGGATGCCCGTCGTCCGCCACCTCTGCCAAACGCGACAGGCAGGCCACCCCGGCATTTTGGGCATCGGCAATGGAAATGGAAATCAACGGCCCGCCCTGCGCCGTAAAATCCCTGGCAATTTTCTTCCCCAGCGGAGTACTGCGCGTCAGCACCCGGTGGATGAAATGCCAGTACGCACCACCGGCATGGTTAATGACTGCATCGGGGATGTGGAAGGGCACCCGGCCCGCCAGCCATACCCGGCGGTCCGCAGCCAGCTCGACGGCGATTTCAATGCCCGAGGTTGCCGCACCCACCACCAGCACGCCGCCGTCGGGAAGTGCCGGCGCGTTCCGGTACCCGCTGCTGTGCAGCTGGTGGATGGCGGGGGAAAGTTTGCTCGCCATGTCCGGAATGAAGGGTGTTGAGGTCGCCCCGGTGGCGATGACCACCTGGCTGGCGGTGAGTGTTCCGGCAGAGGTGTCCACGGTGAAACCCGCACCGTCACGGTGAATCCCGGTGACGGAAACTCCCGTGGTGACGGGCAGGGCCTCCGCATACGCACTCAGGTATGCCGCCACCTGGTCCCTCGTGGGAAAGCTTCCGCCGGGTGCCGGAAATTCCATGCCGGGAAGTGAGCAGTACTGTGCCGGGGTGAACAGCCGCAACGAGTCCCAGCGATCCCGCCAGCCCTGGCCGGGCGACTCTGCGGCTTCCAATATTCTGCAGCCGATGCCCCTGGCCCGGAGCTGAAACGCGGCTGCCAGGCCGGCCTGCCCCGCACCAACAATGATCGTCCCGCCCAACTGATGTCCAGCCATGATGCGCCTCCGTGGAGCTGGAGTGGATTTATTTCATTAGAATACGCTTCCAGTGACTGGAATGCTATTCTTTTTTTATGGTTGAGCCAGTGGATAAAGCAGCACGCCCGGGTCGTCGCCAGATCCAGTCAATGCAGACCCGCGAGGTGGTCGTGGCTTCGGCCGGGGAGCTGTTTTTGGCCAACGGCTACGTCGGCACCTCCATCGAGGCGATAGCTGCCCGGGCAGGCGTCGCCGTGCAAACCATCTACAACTCCGTGGGGAACAAGCCGGCCCTGCTCTCAGCCGTTCTCGATGCCGCGGTTGCCGGGCCCAACGCACCATCAACCGTGCCGGAATTCATGCAGGATCGGGTCGCGCTGGCGCCCGACGTGGAGGGTGTCATCGCCGTGCTGGCAGACTGGTTCGCCGAGGGCATGCCCCGCAGCCAGGCGGTCTTCACCGCCATCAGCCAGGCGGCCGCCGTCGACCCCGCCGTGGCAAAGTTGCGGGACGAACGCGCCCAGCAGCGGCTGGCCCACTACCGGCTGGCCGCGGCCGCCATCCGCCAGCGTGGCGGGCTGGCCAATGGCATGAGCGACGACGACGCCGCAGCGGCAATCTTCACGCTCGGACATCCCGACAGCTACGCCACACTGGTCGCACAGTTCGGCTGGAGCCTGGCCCGCTATCGCGACTGGATCCACACCTCACTGCTGGGCATCCTGTCCTAGCGCGGTGCCAGACCGGGCAGTTCAGCCGTGCAACGGAGGGTGGGCATCGACGCGGGGTACGGCCAGCACCGGCAGGCGCTGCGTCGCCAGCAGTTTGCGCACCACGGATCCCGCCAGGACCTCGTTGACGCCGGCAAGCATCCCCGGCCGCCGGGCACCGACCACGATGACGGCCGCCGACATGGCCTCGGCCAACCTGCCAAGGGCCATGGCCGGGTCCCCGCCCAAAACCCGGAAGCTGCAGCGCAGCTGATGGGCCCCGGCAGCCTCCTCGAACAACGGGCCAAGCTCGCGAACCGCCGATGCCGCCTCGTCCTCGGGGTCCAGCGCCCTGTCCAGGGACTGGCCCATCACATTGCCGCTGGGGTCCCACTCGATGAGGTAGCTGCCGGGATCAACATAGGCGCCCACCAGTTCAGCCCCGGATGCTGCCGCGAGCGCTGCCGCATACTCCAGCACCGCGGGGTCCTGCTCCGGCAGCAGCCCCACCACCACTGCGCCTTGGCCAAATCGAGGTTTCACGGTGTCCCCGTTTCCTTGGGCCCGCCCCTTGGCATGCGGGTTGTTCCCCCCATTTTCGCGCACTTTCCGCCAATGCGAAAGGACAGCTGTTCCGGCCAGGGCACGGGACGGCCCTGCATCTTGCTTACATTGATTCAAGCACGCTGACGTAGTTGGCAACGCCCAGTCCGCCCATGTTCTGGACTGCTGCGCGTCTCGCCTGCGGCAGCTGCATGGCGCCGGCGGTGCCGCTGAGTTGCATGGCCGCAATGACGTGCTGGGACACCCCGGTGGCTCCCACCGGGTGGCCCTTCGCCTTGAGTCCGCCCGAAACGTTGACGGGCAGGCGCCCTTCCCGATGAACCCAGCCCTCGGTGATGGCACGGGAGCCCTGTCCTGCTTCCGTCAAGCCCGCGGCTTCGTACATCAGCAGCTCGGCGATCGTAAAGCAGTCATGCACTTCCAGGAAATCCAGCTCGTCAAGGCGGGTTCCGGCCATGGCGAATGCCCGTTCAAAGGACATTCTGGTGGCCGCGAAGGCTGTGGAGTCCCGCCGTGCCGCCGGCAGGAAATCGTTGGCATGGCCAAATCCTGTCAACCTGACGGGGCTGGTTGCAGCTCCCGAAGTGCGGGAGGTGGAGAGCACCACTGCGGCCGCGCCGTCGGAAACCGGGGAGCAGTCGGTGCGGCGCAAGGGATCCGCGACCATCGGGTTCCGCTCCGACACTGTGCGACAAAATTCCTCGCCCAAGTCCTTGCGCAGTTGTGCGTAGGGGTTGTCCACGCCGTTGCGGTGGTTCTTGGCAGCAATGGATCCCAGCACGTCACCGACCTTGCCATATCTTGCTTCATAGTCCTTGGCGACGGCAGCAAAGAGGCCGGTGAACCCGGTCGTGGATTCCTTGCCGGCTGTGTCGTAGTCGGCACCCAGCAAGGCCGCACCCACCACAGAGGCCGGGGCCTGAGTCATCTTTTCCGCCCCGATCACCAGCACATTGCGCGCTGTCCCGGCCAAAAGGGACTTCACACCTTGCTGGACGGCTGCCGAACCCGAGGCGCAGGCATTTTCCACTCGGGTGGCAGGCACGTTGGCCAGTGCCGGATCGGTCTGCAGCGCCAAGGAGGAGGTGAAGGACAATGGCATCATGCCTGAATTGAATTGGCCGAGCACAATTTCATCAATGCTGCCGGCGTCGAGGCCGCTGTTGGCGATGGCCTCCGTTGCGACCTTGACAATCAGTGATTCCAGGGTCTCCTCAGAGAGCTTCCCGAACCGGGAATGCCCCCACCCCGTCAGCAGCACGTCCTTGCCAAATTCGTGTGCAATGGTCATGGCAGATACCTCTTTTTGTCGATCGGGTTTCGTCGGTCTTGCACTTCGGCGGGCCCGGAGTCAGGACCGGGAGTCCGCCATTTTCGGCTCGGCCTGTGGAGCGTGCGCAATGGAGGCGTTGGCTGCACGGGCGAAATCGCTGGGCTTGAGGACCAGCAGCGCGACTATGGAGGCAACTCCTGTGGCAACGAAGAAGATCCAGGGCGAGCTGATGTCCCCTGTTGCGGCAATGAGCCAGGTGGCGATCATGGGTGCACTTCCACCGAATAGGGCCACGGGGATATTGTAGGCGATGGCAATGCCCGTGGAGCGGATGCGTGTGGGCAGCAGTTCGGTCATCACTGCGTAGGTCGAGGACGCGTACAGCCCGAACAAAACGGCTACGGCCATCAGGGGCGGCAGGAATGTTTCCGGGGTTGCTCCCGGAGCCACTGCAAAGAGCCAGTACATTGCCGCGGTGGCGGCGATTCCGATGACCAGCAGGAAGTTCTTGCGGCCGTATTTGTCGGTGAACATTCCACCAAATGGCATGACGATCGCAGCTGAAACGCTGGCAAGGAATACGTACAACAAGGTGGTCCCTGAATCAAAGGACAGGGTTTTCGCCATGAAGGTGGAGACGAATGTCAGCACCAGATAGAAGATGGATGAGTGCAGGGTAATGATGAAGAACACCAGTGCCATGGGCCGTTTCCAGCTGAACACTTCCCGCAGTGGTGCCTTGGACGTGTTCCCGGCCGCCTGCAGTGCCTGAAATTCCGGGCTGTCCTCCAGCTTCATGCGAATGTACAAAGCGATCATGCCCAGTGGGCCGGCCACGAGAAATGGTATGCGCCAGCCACCGGCAGCGATGGCTTCGGTGCCCATGAGGACTATGAGCCCATTCGCCACCACACCACCAAGAACCAACCCCAGCACGGCTGTGACCATCAGCCAGCTGGTGGAAAATCCGCGGCGCCCCGGTCCTGCGTATTCGGCAATGAAGCTTGTTATGGTCCCAATTTCCCCACCCGCCGAGAAGCCCTGGATGCACCGCACCAGAATGAGCAGGATTGGTGCTGCGACTCCCACCATCGCCTGGGTCGGCAGCAAGCCAATGGCAAATGTTGACCCGGCCATCAGAACCAAGACCATGAGCAGTGTTTTCTTGCGGCCAATCTTGTCGCCCAGGGGCCCGAAGAAGATGCCGCCGAGCGGCCGGATGAAGAAACTCAGGGCGAAGACGGCAAAGGCGCTGATCAAACTGACTGTCGGATTGGAGGCGTCAAAGAATGCCTGGCCAATGTACACGGCCAGGAAACCGTATATGCCGTAGTCGTACCATTCGATGAGATGTCCGGTTGTGGCGCCAATGAAGGCGCGGCGCCGCCGGGCGGCGGTTGTCTTGGAGCTGCTTGTCATGATGCTGTTCCTTTGGAAGTGGAGGCTGCCGCTGCGTCAGGTCCCATCAGGTCAAGGACCTTCAGGGCCAGTTGCCTGCGCATGGTGACGTCACTGTCACGCCAGCTCTCGGAGGTTATTTGGTCGATGCGTGCCAGCCGCTGTTGCACGGTGTTGGGGTGGACCAGCAGCGTGTCTGCGGCGCTGCTGGCGTTGGAGGAGTTGGCGTAGACGGTCTTGAGTGTTGCTACCAGTTCGGAACCGTGCCGGCTGTCATAATCCAAAAGCGTCCCCAAAACGCTGTGGACAAATTCGGTCAGTTCAGCCGGGCTGCTGTTGGACAGGATGCTGGGGAACGGCGCCACGGCATTGCTGAGGCTGCCCGTCCCGCCGCGTCCAAGCGCCACGAGTGCGCGGACGGTGTTGTGCGCCGTCGTGGCGGCTGCAGCCAATGCCTGCGGTGCAGCCACCACGGCGGCACCCGCTGTTACCGGTTGGCCGATGGCACCCGTCATGGACAGGGCATACTGCCCGGCCACCGTTCCCGGCTCGGCAGCTGGCATCCACAGCAAGACCGATCCCCTGTAGTTGCAGGCCATGCCTCCGGTGCGTTCCACCTTCTGCTGTACAAGCCTCAGCAGCGCCGGCGTCGAAGACTCTTCAACCTGCAACACGAGGGCGGTGTTCAAGTGCCCGAGTCCGGATGCCGCTCCCGGATTCCTTTCGAGGGCGCCGCCAGGGTCCTCCAGCCATTCCATGACCATGGCGGCATTCCTTGCCCTTGCCGTGGTCAGTTCCGACTGAAGCTTCGTGATGAGCAGGGCGGCGACGGTGGCGGCCCGTCCCAGAATTTGTCGTTGTTCAGCACTGGGAGATGGCCCTTCCAAGATGGTGTTGCCTGCCGGCAGGTGTTTCAACGTCCCCACCGGAGGGCCCTGGTGTCCAAGCGGTTCGACGTTCCACAACGCGTCAGCGGCATTCGGCCCGGTGGGGCCCGGCTGCGCGTCCGGGCCGGAGCGCGCGAGGAGGCGTCCGCCGTCGTCCTCCACAACGACGGTGCCACCGATCGAGGCCTGAACAAGCTCCGCAAGGTCGCCCAGCGAACCATTGGTCATCAGGATTCCCAAAAGCCGGTCCTGAAAATCCATGATGCTGTGGGTTGCGATTTCACTGGATTCCAGAGAGTCCAATGCGCCCTGAAGATGTTCCACCGTCTGCCGGCCGGCCTCATGCACCGTGGCATTTTCAATGGCGACGCCGGCGTATTGAGCCAGTGAAAACAACAGCTCCACATCCTGCGGGCGGTAGTCGTGCACACGCCTGTCGGCAGCCAGGAGCAAGCCGACAACCCGGCCGTTGCGGAGGACCGGTACGCCAAGGATTGCCCGCAGGCCCTCATCAACTGTGGCGGTGTCGATGGTGTTGTTGTGACTGTATCGGACGTCATTGAGGTAATCCCGGGTCCAGCTGGGCTTGCGGGATGCGGCGATGAAGCCGGAAATGCCTTCGTTGCGAGGAACAACCAGGCGCGCGAAGTCGTCGCTGAGAATGCCTTCCGAGGTGATCATGCGGGACAGCCCGCTCTCCTGTTCAAACTTCAGGAAGTAGGCGACGTCGGACATGAGCAGACGCCGGCTCCTGGCCACGATGGCGGAGAGCACACTGTCCACGGCATCAAGACCTGCCAGTTCGCGACTGGATTCGACCAGCTGAACCAGGTTCCGCTCGCGCTCGGCGAGATCATCAAGTTGCTGGCGGACCAACACGGCGTCGTTGGCAAACTGCGGTGCCGCGGTGCTGAGCATCATGCGCAGCTCCGCCATGGATGTGCCGTTGGCCAGCGCGGTCAGCACGGCGCCTTCCGTGGCGGCGGCATCAGGTGGTGTGGTCATGACTGGACAAGAACTTCCGTCGGTGCGGTCAACTTGAAGCGGCGCAGTTTGCCCACGCTGGTTCGAGGAAGCTCGGCAATGATGGTCCACTGCCGGGGACGGCTTTGCGGAGTGAGGTTTGCTGCAGCCCACTGCTCCAACGCATCGACGTCTGGAGGGTTCAACGGATCGCTCGGCACCACAAAGGCAATGGGAACCTGGTCGCGGATGGGATCCGGCTTGGCCAACACGGCGACCTCGAGGATGCCTGGGGCCTGTGCCAGGGCTGCTTCCACTTCGGTCAAGCTGACGTTTTCCCCGGCCACCTTGATGACATCGTCAATGCGGCCGACGAAGCGGTACACCCCCGCGCGATCCACAGTCGCCAGATCGCCGGTGCTAAACCATGTGGTCCCGTCAATTTCGCTGAAGCAGGCGTCAGTCTGGACTGGATCGTCCAGGTAGCTGTCAAACAAGTCGACACCCCGGGAACCCGCGACGGTGATGACCCCGGGCTCCCCCTCCATTGCTTCCCTGCCGGTGGCCTGGCTGATCAGGCGAATCCGCCGAGACAGGGCAGGCGTTCCAATCACGTCCGGGCGGGGAGAGGAGCTGAAATCACCGGTGGCGATGGCCGTGGTCTCCGTCATGCCGTACAACTGACGGGGTGCACACCCCGTCAGCTCGCTCATTTCCTCGTAGTGCGCCTGTCCCAGGCTCTGCGCAAACCACAGGTGTTTTAGTGCCAGCGTGGGTGCATCATGGGGACGCCGGGCCAGGATCATTCGGATGGGAGCGGCAAAGAGGCTGGCATGCGTCACCCCCATTTCAGCAGCCTGCGCGAACCATCCTGAGGCAGAAAACGTAGCGGTGAGAGCAACGGAAGCACCGACAGCGATGGCGGAATTGAAGCAATAGAACTGGGCATTTGCATGAAACAGGGGCAATGAGACGAACCATTTGTCATCGCTACCGAGTCCGATGGTGGAGGACATGGTGGCGGCGATGTACGCATAATTGGCCTGCGTCAGCACGACACCCTTGGGTGCGGAGGTGGTGCCGGACGTGAACATGACAGCCAAGCGGTCACAGGCATCCACGTCCGCGGCGACGACCGGCACACCAAGAAGCAGTGACGGGGGAAGGGTGTCCTGCGTCGTTTCGGTCAGGGTGACCACGATGCAGGCGCTTCCCTCAGCGCCCGCCCTGTACGTGTCCTCGCGGCTCGCCGCGCAGAATCCCATCTTGGGGGCCGTGCGCCGCAGCTGCAGTGCTATGTCGCTTTCAACCGACGCCGGGTCCACCGAGACCATCCAGGCGCCCAGCCGGGCCGCGGCCAGCCAAATAAGCACAAATGCCGGCGAGTTGCGCAGGGCCACATGCACGGCGTCTCCGCGGCCCACGCCGTGTGCGGCCATCATGCCTGCGGTTCGTGAGACCAACGCGTCGAACTCGGCGTAGGTCCACGACACTGTGCGGCCCGTTATCTCCCGGAAGGTGAGGAATTCGTTGTCCGGGCAGTTTGCCACAGTAGTGTTCCACAGTCCCTGAAAAGTGGTGCCGGGCAGTGTGGCTGTGTGACTTGCGGGCATGGTGATATTTCCTTTGTGATGCACGTCCCATAGTGGTTTGATGTACGTCACATTACCGGTCGGCCCGTCAACAAACTATGTTAAGAACTCACACATTCACTTCCAACCAATGTTAACAAACACATAACCTCCGTTATGAGGCCTGACCGGCTGACCGCGACGGTGGAGACAACCGCACTTTCCGCCCATGCGAGGTGGACGGGCATTCCGCCCACTCGCGGGAACCACTGGAAACATCAGTGGTGGAACGCCACCCGTGCCGGCTGCCTTCCCGAAAGCCGCTCGACCGATTTCGCCAGGTCGGCCAGAAACATTCCTGCCAGGTCAAAGGTGAAGCCGTTGCGCACCACCACGCGCAGCACATCCACATCCGCCATGCCCTCGGGCATGGGGTAGGCGGGCACAATCCAGCCAAAGCTGCGCAGTTCATGCGAGAGGTCATAGACGGACCAGGCATCCGGCGTCGTCAGTTTAAAGGCAAGCACCGGCAGCTCGCCGCCACGGCTGAGCAGGGTGAACGGTCCCAGCGCCTCGACTCCATCAGCGATGGCCACTGCGATGTCCCGGGAGCGCTGCTGGATGCCGCGGAACCCGTCGAACCCGTAGCGGACCAAGGTGTAATACTGGGCGATGACTTGGGCTGCGGGCCGGGAAAAGTTGAGCGCGAAAGTGGGCATGGAGCCGCCCAGGTAGTCGACGCTGAAAATCAAGTCGGCCGGCAGTTCCTCGGCGCTGCGCCACAACACCCAACCAACACCGGGGTAGACCAGACCATACTTGTGGCCCGAGGAATTGATTGACTTCACCCGGTCCAGCTTGAAGTCCCACAGCAGCCCCTCGTCCAGGAAAGGGGCAATGAATCCTCCCGAGGCGGCGTCGACATGGACCGGCACGTCCAGCCCGGTCTCTGCCGCGAGCGCATCCAGGGCTGCGGCGATCTCCTCGACGGGTTCGTAGGATCCATCGAAAGTCGATCCCAGCACGGCGACGACACCAATGGTGTTTTCGTCACACGCGGCAGCGGCCTGGGCGGCGGTCAGGTGGGTTGCGCCGTCGAGCGGGATCAGCCGCGCCTCCACATCCCAGTACCTGGCAAACTTTTCCCAGCACACCTGAACGTTGGCGCCCATCACCAGATTCGGCTTGGCAGCATCCAGCCCGGCAGCTTCCCTGCGGGCCCGCCAACGCCATTTCAATGCCATCCCGGCCAGCATGGCAGCCTCCGAGGATCCGGTCGTGGAGCAACCCACGGCATCCGCTCCCCCTGTTGGCTCCGGCGCATGCCACAGATTCGCCAGGATGTTCACGCAGCGACGTTCTATTTCGGCCGACTGCGGGTACTCGTCCTTGTCGATGATGTTCTTTTCCAGCGATGCCTGCATGAGTTTGGCTGCCTGTGGTTCCATCCACGTGGTGACAAAGGTGGCCAGGTTTTGCCTGGCATTGCCGTCGAGCATCAGCTCGTCCTGGATGAACCGCATCACAGCATCGGCATCCTGGCTGCCCTGCGGGAGCGCGTGCTTGGGAATCGCACCCAAACCCGAATCAAAGGCGCTCTCCACCATGGTTTCGTCGCGGCTGGTGTGCTGGCTGTGCAAACTCATGGAATGCTCCCCCGTTGAATTTTGGCTGGTGCCGATATACCGAGGCTAGCCAGTTCCGACGCCGATAAGAAGACCCGCAGGCTGGCACGCGCCGGCTGGCACGCGCCGGTTGGCACGAACCGGCTGGCGCCCCGCTACGGCAGCTGCCGGGGCGCCAATCTGCCTGTCACCACCGTGCCGTCAAAATCCACGCTGCTTGACGTGCTGGCGGAAAATCCGTTCGAGGCCAAAATGGCGGCGCTTGCGGGAGCCTGGCGGGCGCTGCTTTCCAGCAGCAACACTCCGCCGGGACGGAGCCACAACGGAGCCTGAGCCGCAATGCGGCGATGCAGCTCGAGTCCGTCGACACCGCCGTCAAGCGCAATCTCAGGCTCGTGGACCCTGGCTTCCTGTGGCATGAACATGATGGCAGCGGAAGGCACATAGGGTGCGTTGGCCGCGATCACATCAAAACTGCCGCGCAGCCCGTCCGGGACGGCAGCAAACAAATCCCCGCAATATGCCCGCCCATTGAACGCTGCAATATTTCCGGCGGCACAGTCGACGGCGGCCCGGTCAATGTCGCTGGCATGCAGCTCGCACCCGGGCAGAACATGGGCCAGAGCCGTGCCCACAGCACCACTGCCGGAGCACAGATCCAGTACCGTCAGCTGTTGCGTGTGGGGCTCGGCGTGGCTTGGCGGAACGGGCACACGCTGCGGCCCGGGCCCCGGCTTTCCGGCATGACTTTCGGGTCCGTTGGATCCGTCCAATGCGGCCAGTCCGGCCAGCGCCGCAAGTGTTTGGGCGACCAGGAACTCGCTGCGGCGGCGGGGCACAAACACCCCCGGGGCGACGGCAATGCGGAGCCCACAGAATTGTGCCCAGCCCACAATGTGTTCCAGCGGATACCCCTGAACCCTGAGGTCCAGCAGGCGTGCAAGGTCAGTGGCGGAGTCGGCTGCCTCCAGCAGGATGGCTGCTTCTTCTTCGGCATAGACGCACCCGGCCGAACGCAGAGTGGAAACCAGTGTCTCGTCCGGCTGCTGGGAAGTGTGCTTCATTGCAACCACATAATAGTTCAGTGCGTCTCCTGCGTCGCCACGGCGTCGGCTTGCCGGGACCCTGCAGCTGACCGCCGCCGGGGTTCAGGTGCCGGCGTTCAGGAGCCGGTCCCCCGCACAGCTACGCTGGTTCCATGATCCCGCCCGGCACGTCACCCGGCACCACCTCCCCAGAGAGCATGCCCGCCAACACGGCCTTCCTGCACGCCCTCGGCCCTGCCCTGGCGAGGCTTGCCGAACCGGAGCGGGCGGACGGGATGGCAAGGTACATGAAATCGTCCATGCCGTTCATGGGGGTGCGCTCCCCGGAGGTGCGAAAAACTGTGCGTGCGCTGACCAAGCAGCATCCCTTTGCCGGTGTTGACGAGCTTCATGCCACCGCAATGGAGCTGTGGCTCAACGCCGGGCACCGCGAGGAGCGGTACGCGGCCATCATGCTCACAGACTCACGCCTCGGCCGGGGCGAGCGCCGGCTCCTGCCGTTTTACGCCGTCGTCATTGAGGCCGGGCAGTGGTGGGATTACGTTGATTCCGTTGCCCCGCGCCTCTGCGAGCTGCTGCTCAAGGACAACGGGAAAGACACAAACAGCGGCAAGGACCTGGACAGCATGGACCGGCTGCTGCGCCAGTGGAGTGTGCACCCCAATTTCTGGTTCCGCAGGGCCTCGATCATTGCGCAGCTGCCGGCCCGGGCGGCCACCGACACGGGCCTGCTGGCCGATGTGATCCGCCCGAATCTGGCGGACAAGGAATTCTTCATCCGCAAGGCGATCGGCTGGGCACTGCGCCAGCATGCCCGGACGGATCCGGACTGGGTGCGCAGTTTTGTTGCCGACCATGAGGGCCGGCTCAGCCCGCTGTCCCGCCGCGAAGCGCTCAAGCACCTTTGAGGCGGTCCGTTACACGGCGCTGCGGCGGGCAGCAATTTCGGGCTCGCAGCGCGGCACGAACTCGCCGCGCGTTTTCTTGTCCAGGAACATCACATACAGGACGCTGACCAGGCCCACACCGATCGCCACGGCCCGGACCAGCACCACGGGGATCCACGGGAAGACGCTCAACTGGTCGGTCAGGGCAATCAAGGTGAAGAACGCTGTCAAATACAGCACCGTGCGCATCTGCCACCCCTCCCGGATTCCGGTGACGGCGAAGAACGCCAACAACCACAGCATGTACCAGGGCTGGATCATGGGCGCCATGAGCACGACGGCGGCGAAGGCCCACGCCATGCGGTACAGGACCGCCTGGCTGTAGCGCCGCGAATCATCCAGGGTTTCCGGACTGCCAAGGAACCCGCCGCCGCCAGCCGGGCCCGACTTCCCGGCTCCGTCCCCCGTGCCGGCGGCGAAACGTCCGCCGACACCGGCAGCCTTGGCCGGCGGCAGGCTGATCTTCAGGAAGGCCAGGGCCATCACGATCAAGATGGAGGCACCCTGGCCGATGGTCTGGATGACATCGGTGACGGCGGCGCCTGCACCGCCGAGCAGCAGCACCACAAAGCCAACGGCGTTGGAGAGCAGCCCCACGGGGGCGTACCAAATCCACACCGTGCCCGGGGTCTGCAGTGCGGCAAGCCAGCCGAACCCCAGCCCGTTGACGGCACCCATGGCCGCCATGATGCCCATTGAGATGCCCAGGGTTGCCGCCCACAAGCCAAACTTTCGCACCCACCCGGCCTGCGAGCCCGCCCACAGCAGCCCAACAAAGGGCAGGGCAATCAAGGTGATGGGCTTGATGGCAATGGAGGCCGTCACAAACAAGATGCCCACCACGGGGCGTTTGGCCGAGGCATGGTAAATGCCGGCCACGACCAGGCCCAGCATGAGTGAATCGTTGTGCACGCTGGCCACGAAGTTGATCAGAACCACCGGGTTCAAAACGGTCAGCCACAGTGCACGGTGGGGGTTGAAGCCGTGGCGGGCGGCAAGTTTTGGCACGTAGACGGCGAGCAGCACCACCCCAGCCAAACTGGCCAGCCGGAACGGTATTAACGCTATTTCGGGGCTGCCGGCCGGCAGCAGCACGGCAAAGTGTTCCAGCCACAGCCACAGCGGCCCGTACGGTGTGGGCGCCTCGGTCCACAGCGTGTCGGGGCCAAGGGAGAAATAGTTGTTGAGCGCGGAAATGCCGTTGGTGTAGGGATCCAGGCCCTGCTGCATGAGCCGGCCCTGGCCAATGTAGGCGTAGGAGTCACGGCTGAACAAGGGCAGGGCCACCATCATCGGGGCCACCCACAGGATCAAGGCTTTCTTCAGTGCGGGTGCGGCGTCATCGTCCCAGCCGGCCAGGTGCTGGCGCAGCCGCAACCAGGCGCGGAGCATCAATGCCGCGCCGACGCACAGCATGACGGTGGCGGTGACAACAGCCACAGGCGTGGTCCTGGCCAGGATGAACAGCGGGTTCCTGATCAACACCGAGCTGCTGGCCAGCCATCCCACGCCCAGGGAGCCAAGCAGCAGCAGCATGGATCCGGCAAACCCCTGCCAGATGGCCGATGTGGCTGTGCCAGTGCGAAAAGGGAGCTTGCTCAACACCTTCTTCTTCACCTCCGGCAGGGCAACGCGCGTGCTGGTCAACAACTAACTCCTGAAATTTTGACGCCTTAAAGGCAGGACTGGTTGGCGTCCACATGGGTGGGCTGGCCCGGGCAGCAACAAGGTGCTGCGCTAATATGTAAACAGCCAAGGATTCCGTTCTTGGCAGTCTACCCACTTCAGCCGGGCAGTTCATTGGAAAAGACGCCACGCAACGCACAGCGTCGACCGGGACAGTCCCCGGCCCAGCCCGCGGCACCACCTCACGCCACACCTCTTCACGAAGGACCGGACCATCTCCACGGACACGTTTTTTGCCGCCCTCGCCCGATGCCGGGATGCGCTGCTGCCCACCCGGACCCAAAACTGGCTGACCACCCCGCGCGGCATGTGGACCGTGTTTGCTGTCATCCACGGGGTGTTCCTGCTGCTGGCGGGCATCCTTTCCCTGCGCGGCGAGGCTTTCAGCGACACGTTCATCTACCGCATCTGGGCCTCCGTGGACTTCAACGAAACCCTCGTTGTGGGCCCCAGCCCCTGGGTGTATCCGATCCTGGCGTTGATCCCCATGGCCATCGCAGACCTCTTTGGGCCGGCCCCGTTCCTGTTCATCTGGGTCCTGATGATCGCAGCACTGAACACGGTGGCCGTGGGCAAGCTCACCAACTGGGGAAAAAAGCGCGAAACCATTCCGGCGGGCCTGTGGTGGATCGCCTTCACCGCACTGCTGGCCTGGCTGGGCTTTGCCCGCGTTGACGGACTGACGGCCCCGGTCGTCTTGATCGCCTTGTCCATTGGTGTCGCCAGCCCGTTCCTGACCTCGGTCATCCTCAGCGTCGCCACGTGGACGAAAGTCTGGCCCGCCGCCGTCGTGCTTGCGCTTTTCACGGTGGTCAAGCAGCGTGTGCAGGTGGTGCTGGCCGGCGTGCTCGTCACGGCCGTCGTTGTGGCCGTGGCGCTGGCCATGAATGCGCTGCCCAAGCTGTTGAATTTCCTGCTTGAACAAGGCGACCGCGGCATGCAGCTTGAGGCCACGTTCACCACGCCCTGGCTGTGGATGAGCGTGCTGGGCCTGGGCGGGGCGCGCATGTACATGAACCAGGACATCAATTCCATGCAGGTCGACGGCCCCGGCTCCGAGGTCATGAGCTTCCTCATGCAGCCGCTTCTGATCGCCGCCGCACTGCTGGTTGCCGCCCTGGTTTTCTGGGCGCTGCACACCGGCAAGCGCAACGGCGGGGCCGACCGCACCGCCCTGCTCCTCTTTGGATCCCTCGCCCTGGTCACGGCATTCGTGGTGTTCAACAAGGTGGGCTCCCCGCAGTTCATGGTGTGGCTCGCCCCGGCCGTCGCCGTCGGTCTGTCCTACCAGTGGAAGGCCTGGCGCGTCCCGGCCACCATGCTCATCGGCGTGGCCATCCTGACATTCCTGGTCTACCCGCTCTTTTACGACGCCCTGTCCCACAACAACCCGGCCATGGCCGCCGTCCTGACCTTGCGAAACCTCCTGCTCGTGGTGTTGTTTGTTTGGAGTGTCCGCCAGCTGTTCCTGATGGGCCGCAACCCCTCCCGAATTCCCAGGCACGACGCCGGACCCTCCTCCGCCGCCAACCCGGCTCCCGCCGTGGCCGCCGAGGCGACGCTGACCAAGGAGCCTTGAGATTTCAGCTCCGTTGTTTGACCGGGTTCTCGACCGGGCCGTGACCATCCGCGGCAGGTTCCTCTCCCCCACGGCGATTGCCTGGTTCCGCACGCCCGCCAGCGTGTGGTGGGGCTTCGCCGTCGTCCATGTCTTCTTCCTGGCCTGGATGATGAGCTTCATCGTCCACGGCGACACGTTCAGCGACACCGAGCAATACCGCCAGTGGGCGCTGCTGGGCTACAACCCGTCGGAGCTGGGTGGGGCGATCAGTCCGTGGGTGTATCCGCTGCTGGCGCAGCTGCCCATTTTTGCCGCGAACATGTTTGGCCCGTCGCTGTACCTGCTGGGCTGGACGCTGATCATCATTGTGCTCAACGCTGTGGGACTGGCGTTCCTGACCCGCGGCAAGCGCGCCCGCAGCGGCATTGCCCCAGCCTGGTTTTGGCTGTTTTTCACCTTGTTCATGGGTTTCCTCAGCTTTGCCCGGGTGGAGGGCATCACCACGTCCCTGGTGCTGATTGCCCTGCTTTACGCGGCGGAGCGGCCCGTGGTCGCGGCGGTCCTGCTGTCGGTGGCAACCTGGATCAAGGTCTGGCCCGCCGCTGTCATCGCCCCGCTGCTCATTGCCAGCGCGAAACGGGTCCAAGTGTTCCTTGCCGGGTTGGCCGTCAGCGCAGCCGTGGCCGCCGTCGCCGTCCTCACGGGGGCCGGATCGCATTTGCTTGACTTTGCCATCAACCAGGGCGACCGCGGCATGCAGCTGGAGGCCACTTTCTCCACGCCGTGGGTGTGGCTCAGCGTGTTCCATGTGGGCGGGTCGAAAATTGCCGACAACGTGGCCATCAACTCCACCGAGGTGTATGGGCCCGGCGCCGACGTGGCCGCCTGGCTGATGCAGCCGCTGCTCATCGCTGCCGCCCTGTTTGGCGCAGCCCTCATGGTGTGGGCCCTGCGCCGCGGCGCCCAGCGCGAGGAGCTGCTCCTTGAAGGCTCGCTGTTGATGGTCACCGCGTTCATCGTTTTCAACAAGGTGGGTTCGCCGCAGTTCATCATCTGGCTGCTGCCCGTGGTGGTTGCCGGCCTGGTGCACGACTGGGACAGGTGGAAGGTCCCCGCGACTTTGCTGATGGGCATCGCGTTCACCACGTTCATCATTTATCCGTTGTTCTACACGCCGCTGATCCATGCAAACCCCATCATGGCGGCGGTGTTGACAAGCCGCAACGTCGTGCTTGTAACGCTGCTGGTCTGGGCTGTGCGGCGCACAGTGGAGCTGGGCCGCAACGCCGTGCCCGCAACCGCCCCCGCCGGGTGAGCGTCGCCGCGGGGCTGGGTCCAGCCCTTGGATTTTGGAGGTGTCTCGCAGGTTGGACTCGTTCTCGCCGTGGGCACCTCACGGCCCAACCTAAATGTAGGATTCGGAGCTACTCGTCACTAGTCCGGAATGCGTGTCACGCGACAATGGACTGAATGATGTTGGCAGCACTACTCGGGCTTGCCGGCTTGGGATTGTTTCTGCGTCCCGCAAGCGGAACCTCCTGCGGAACATCCGAATTCCCACGATACCGGTTCAGGCACTATTGGCTCGGTTGCGGTGCCAGTCTGCAATGGCGTCCACACCGCGGGAGAAACGGGGGTCGACGTCACCACCAGTCGAGGGGGCTCCTACGGTTGGGTGGGGTGTCCCGATGACTGGAAAGCGCGGGGTTTCCTCTGACCGCGACGGACCATGCGCCGAGCGCCAGCGCGCCGGCAATCACGGCGTCAAAGAGCACTTGGGTCGCCCCGGCACCGGTGAGCGCGTGGAATAGCCCGATGACTAGAAAAGTAGCTGCCGCTGCGGCCACGCAAAGCGATAGCACAGTCGCCCACAGGGGCAAGTTCCGAAGTTCTTTCACAGTCACCAACTCCTTGAGTCCAGCGCGAATGGGACACTGATCAACAACCTATACGTGTCGACCTTCTTCTGGCCAGAGTTCGCTCAGCGCTCTGGCCGCTGCCAGAACACCGGCTAGTTGCCATAGGCAAATGAGAAAGCGTTCCGCAGGGGAACGCGCTCTGCGGGACCAATGGTCGCGGTTCAGAGTGCCCCATGTGAACAGCGGGCAAAGACTCCGTCCGCGCGGCCAGCAACTAGTTCAGTAGAGTAACTGTAGAGATCGAGAGTGAGGGGGACGCATTGTGAAGAGAATTGCCATTGTCATCGCTGCGATCGTTGTGGCCTTGGTGGTCGGATTTTTGCTGAGTCCGCCCGTCCCTGCGAACCCGGTAATCA